>JBIKQS010000017.1:0-16884 GCA_044349575.1 Crocinitomicaceae bacterium | reverse complement strand
AATGACCGTAGAAAAATTGATTGGTGCTGAAATTCCAAAACGCGTTCAATATATGCGTGTTATCATCATGGAATTAGCTCGAATAGCTGATCACTTGATATGTAATTCCGTTGTTGGTGTGGATGCAGGTGCTTTAACTAGTTTCTTTTATCCCTTTACAGAAAGAGAGAAAATTTATGAACTGTATGAAGAAATTTGTGGAGCTCGATTAACAACCAATATAGGTCGTATAGGTGGATTTGAACGTGATTTCAATGAAACCTTTCATACAAAACTAAAATCTTTCCTTAAAACTTTTCCTCCTGCTTTTGAAGAATTCAATTCTATGCTTGAACGAAATCGAATTTTTATGGATCGAACCAAAGGTGCAGGACCAATTTCAGCTGAACGAGCCTTAAACTATTCAATAACAGGTCCCAATTTACGAGCTACAGGTGTAGATTACGATATACGTGTTATGCAACCGTACTCTTCGTATGAAGATTTTGATTTCATTATTCCTGTTGGGGTTAATGGAGACACGTATGACCGCTTTATGGTTCGTCAAGAGGAGATACGTCAAAGTTTACGCATTATAAATCAAGCATATAATAACCTTCCTGAAGGTCCATACAAGGCAGACTTACCAGAATTTTTCCTTCCACCAAAAGCTGAGGTATATAACCAAATGGAAGCTCTAATTTATCACTTCAAGATCGTTATGGGTGAAATGGAAATTCCTTCTGGCGAAGTTTATCATGCGGTTGAAGGAGGAAACGGAGAATTAGGTTATTACTTGATTTCTGACGGTGGAAGAAGTCCTTATCGTTTACAGTTTAGGAGACCTTGTTTTATCTATTACCAAGCTTATCCTGAAATGATTACGGGGATGACCATTAGTGATGCCGTATTGACTTTGAGTAGTTTAAATGTTATCGCAGGAGAATTAGACGCATAGATTATGAAAGTACACATCGATTGGAATAAACGTCACAGCGAAAAAAAGGAACTTAGTCCAGAATCATTGGCCAAAATCAATGAACTCATTACACACGTTCCGGAAGGAAAACACAAAAGTGTATTAATGCGTGCACTGCATTTAGCTCAAATCGAATTTGGCTGGGTTAGTATTGAAACAATGGATTACATTGCAGATTTGTTAAAAATCCAACCTATTGAAGTATATGAAGTTGCTACTTTCTATACCATGTTCCATTTAGATCCAGTTGGAAAACATGTTTTTGAAGTATGTCGAACGGGGCCATGTATGTTAGTTGGAAGTGATGATATAATTTCTTACATCGAACAAAAACTCAATATCAAGGTAGGTGAAACTACTCAAGACGGCATGTTTACATTGAAAACTGCTGAATGTTTAGGAGCTTGCGGCTACGGTCCTATGTTGCAATGTCGTCACAAAAATCATGAATTTCTTACCAAAGAAAAAGTGGATGAATTAATTGAAGCGTATCGTTCAGGTCAATTTGAATCGTAAAGATTATGAAAGGAAGGAGATTATTATTAGATAAAGTTGATATTCCGGGCATTGAAACGTTCGAGGTGTATAAAAAGAATGGCGGTTACCGTTCTGTTGAAAAAGCATTGAAATCAATGTCACCTGATGATGTTGTTGAGGAAGTTAAAAAATCTGGACTTCGCGGAAGAGGGGGTGCCGGGTTTCCAACAGGAATGAAATGGTCTTTCTTAGCGAAACCCGAAGGAGTTCCAAGGTATTTGGTTTGTAATGCAGATGAGTCTGAACCAGGTACTTTCAAAGACCGTTATTTAATGGAACATATTCCTCATTTATTAATTGAGGGAATGATTACATCCAGTTATGCCTTAGGTTCTCATTTATCTTTCATTTACATCAGAGGAGAATTCATGTGGATTCTTCATATTTTGGAGAAAGCAATAGCAGAAGCATACAACAATGGCTATTTAGGTAAAAATATTCTTGGAACCGGATATGATTTAGATTTGCGCGTAATGCCAGGAGGTGGGGCATACATCTGTGGGGAAGAAACTGCATTAATCGAATCATTGGAAGGAAAACGTGGAAATCCTCGGATCAAACCCCCTTTTCCTGCTGTTAAAGGTTTGTGGGGTTGTCCTACAGTTGTTAACAATGTTGAAAGTATCGCTGCTGTTGTTCCTATTGTGAATGATGGAGGTGATGCTTATGCACAAATAGGAATTGGAAAAAGTACGGGTACAAAACTTATTTCAGCATGTGGAAATTTGGCTCGTCCGGGAGTTTACGAAATAGAACTGGGACTTTCAGTTGAAGAATTCATTTACGGAGATGATTGGTGCAGAGGAATTGCAAACGGTAAAAAAATTAAAGCATGTGTGCCAGGAGGTTCATCTGTTCCTATCCTACCACATTATCTAATTACAAAAACAGCTGCCGGAGAAGATCGTTTGATGTCATACGAAAGTTTGGCTGATGGTGGATTTGCCTCAGGATCAATGTTAGGTTCAGGTGGATTTATCGTTTTTGATGAAGATCAATGCATTGTTCGAAATACCTGGAACTTTGCTCGTTTTTATTCGCATGAATCGTGTGGACAATGTTCACCATGTAGAGAAGGTACAGGATGGATGGAGAAAGTATTAAATCGTCTTGAACATGGCGAAGGTAATATAAGAGACATTGATTTATTGGCTGAGATTAATAAAAAAATAGAAGGGAATACAATTTGTCCATTAGGTGATGCTGCTGCATGGCCAGTTGCTGCTGCTATTCGTCATTTTAGAGATGAGTTTGAGTGGCACGTAACACATAGAGAAGAATCCCAAGCTCGAAATTATGGCTTAAGTAAAGAACCCGTTACAGCGTAAAGTTAAAACTATGGTAAAGGTAACAATAGATAATATTGAAGTTGAAGTTGAACCGGGTACAACTATCTTGAATGCTGCTCGACAAATTGGTGGTGAAGTTGTTCCACCTGCCATGTGCTATTACAGCAAACTTCCTGGATCTGGTGGTAAATGTAGAACATGTTTGGTTGAGGTTGCTGCTGGATCTTCAGCTGATCCTCGACCAATGCCTAAACTAGTTGCCTCTTGTTCTACTAATGTCATGGACGGAATGATAGTTAAGAATAAAACTTCAGAGCGCGTGCATGAAAATCGTGGCGGAGTTGTTGAATTTCTTTTAGCTAACCATCCCTTAGATTGTCCCGTTTGCGATCAAGCAGGGGAATGTCATTTGCAAGACCTTGGCTATGAACATGGTTCGCAAAAAAGTCGCTTTGAAGAAGAGAAAAGAACATTTGATCCTGTAGATATTGGGGATACGATAAAACTACACATGAATCGATGCATTTTATGTTATCGTTGTGTTCATGTTGCTAATAATTTAACTGAAAATCGTGTACATGGTGTTTTAAATCGTGGTGAACATGCTGAAATAAGTACGTATATCGAAAATGCAATCGATAGTGAATTTTCAGGAAATATGATCGATGTTTGTCCCGTTGGTGCACTTACAGATAAGACATTCAGGTTTAAAAGTCGTGTTTGGTTCTTGAAGCCAATGGAGGCAGAATGTTCGTGTAACAAATGTTCCGGTAAAGTTGTATTATGGATGTTTGGAAATGAAATTTACCGAGTAACAGCCCGCAAGGATAAATATGGTGAAGTTGAAGACATAGAAGGCAAACCGGGATGGATTTGTAATGAATGTCGTTTTGAGAAAAAAGATCTATCTAAGTGGAAAGTAATTGGACCTCGTGTGGTCGATCGTCATTCAGTTATTTCTCAAGGAAAATACGAAACAAAAATTGATACTCCAACAAAAAAAATTGACTAATGGATGTAGCTTACATAATAGAAAAATCATCACTAGTACTTTTAGTTTTCTTAGTTTCATTAGGAGTAGCAGCTTATTCTACCTATTTTGAAAGAAAATTAGCTGGATGGATTCAAGATAGAGTTGGTCCGGATCGTGCAGGACCTTTTGGCCTATTGCAACCAATCGCAGATGGAATAAAAATGTTTTTAAAGGAAGATTTCATTCCTAAAAATTCTGACAAATGGTTATTTATCATTGGTCCTGGAATCTCAATGTTCATGGCCCTAATTACAAGTACGATAATTCCTTGGGGTCCCCCTGTTGAAATTTTCGGTAGACAAGTAACCCTTCAAATTGCAGACTTTAATATAGGTATTTTATTCATTTTTGGCGTTGTATCAATAGGCGTATATGGTATTATGATAGGTGGATGGGCTTCCAATAACAAGTATTCTCTTTTTGGAGCAATTCGGGCATCATCACAAATGATTTCGTATGAACTCGCCATGGGAATATCATTGATTACTATTATTTTGATGTCAGGAGGTTTAAGTTTAAATGATATATTAGCCAAACAAGCCGGGATGAATTGGAATATTTTCTATCAACCTGTTTGTTTTCTCATATTTTTTATATGTTCCCTCGCTGAGACTAACCGTGCTCCATTTGATTTACCTGAATGTGAATCCGAATTAATTGGAGGTTACCACACAGAATATACTTCTATGAAACTTGGTTTATTCTTATTTGCTGAATACGTCGCTATGTTTATATCAGCAGCGGTTATTTCTATTCTATTTTTTGGAGGATATCATTTCCCTGGAGAATCCTATTTTGACGGAAATACATTAGCCATAATCAGTGTTCTTGTCTTTTTCGCAAAAACGTTCTTTTTTGTGTTCCTATTCATGTGGATTCGATGGACAATCCCGAGATTTAGATTTGATCAATTGATGCACCTTGGATGGAAAACATTAATTCCTGTTGCAATAATTAATATGTTGATTACACGAGTTGTAATTGCTTTTACAAAAGGATGGTTTTAAAAGTAATAAAAAATGGAAAGTTTAACCAATAGAAGAAAAGTAGTCTCTGATAAGCCGATGACTTTCATCGAAAAGTTATATCTACCTGCCATTTTTAGCGGGATGATGATTACTTTGAAACACATGCTTAGAAGAAATAAAACGATAAAATATCCCGAAGAAACGCGTGTTTTCGCACCAGTATATAGAGGACAGCATGTTTTAAAAAGAGATGAGCAAGGTAGAGAAAATTGCACCGCTTGTGGATTGTGTGCCGTGGCATGTCCTGCTGAAGCAATAACAATGGTGGCTAATGAACGTAAAAAAGGGGAAGAAAATCTCTACCGCGAAGAAAAATACGCTGAGAAATATGAAATCAATATGTTGAGATGTATTTTCTGTGGTCTTTGTGAAGAAGCTTGCCCTAAGGAAGCTATTTTCTTGACAGATCGCATTGTTCCAACAGAATTTGAACGAGAAGATTTTATTTATGGTAAAGATATTTTAGTAGAGTCGTTGGAAAATCGCATTGATATTACCAAAAGACAAAACACAGGTAAACGCGGAGTAGTATGACATTAGAACTTGTTGCATATATTTTAGGTGGATTAACCATTGGATCAGCTCTTATGGTAGTTTTGAGCAATCACCCCATTCGAAGTGTTCTCTACTTGGTAGTTACATTCTTCTTCATTTCTGGACATTTTTTACTAATGAATGCTCAATTCTTAGCAATAGTTAATATCATTGTTTATGCCGGAGCGATAATGGTCTTATTTCTATTTACCCTTATGTTACTCAATCTCAATCAAGCAGATGAACCACAATCTAAAAACTACATTTCCTTTACAGCAATTATAGGAGGTGGTTCTTTACTTTTGATTCTTTTGGCGGCACTGAGAGAAGAATTTACATTCAATGAAACGATCAATAAAAACTTCTCTGGTTTAGTTGAGAACCTTGGTAATACACTTTTCACAAACTATTTAGTTCCCTTTGAAGTTTCGTCCATCTTATTTATCTCTGCTATGGTTGGTGCAGTTCTGCTTGCCAAAAGAGAAAAACAACAAATTGATTAATTATGCTCGGACTATTATCAGCTGCACAGGCACAAGGATTGTCAATTGATTATTACTTAATCCTTTCGACGATTCTTTTTTCTATTGGTGCAATCGGTCTTTTAACACGCAAAAACATGATTGTAATGTTGATGTGTATTGAATTGATGTTGAACAGTGTTAATTTACTATTAGTTGCTTTCTCCTCCTACTTTGGTTCTGGTGACGCACAAATTTTCGTTTTCTTTATTGTTGTCGTGGCTGCAGCAGAAGCTACGGTTGGATTATCAATTCTTATCATGGCATATCGAAACAATAGAAACATTGATGCTGATTTATTAAATAATTTAAAAGGATAAAAGATGGCTATAGAATCACTTATTCTTCTGGTTTTACTTTTTCCTCTTTTGGGGGGAATTATCAATGGAACAATTGGAAAAAACTTTTCTGAAACAGTTGTTGGAGCTATTGGAACCCTCATGGTTGCTATTCCATTTATTGTTTCCTTCACGATTTTTCTTTCACTTGACACTGCTGTTCAAGTTCCATTATTTACGTTGATTCAATTATCTGATTTTTCATTGAATGCAGGCCTTCAGGTAGATGGATTAGCTATTTGGATGACTATGATTATAACGGGAATTGGAACGTTAATTCATATTTTCTCTATGGGTTATATGAAGGGAGATCCTGGATTTTATAAATTCTTTACATACTTGAATTTATTTGTCTTTTCCATGTTAATTCTTGTTTTGGGGAGTAGCTACTTCATGTTATTCTTTGGCTGGGAAGGTGTTGGTATTTGTTCGTATCTATTAATCGGATTTCATTACAACGATAAAGAAAAAGGCATGCTAAATACTTTAGCGGCTCGTAAAGCTTTCGTTATGAATAGAATTGGTGATTTAGGTTTGATGATTGGATGTTTCTTATTACTAAATCAATTTGGTAGCCTTGAATTTTCAGAAATAGCTGAAAAAATGAAAACCATGTCAATTGGGGTTGATTCAGTTGCTATTATTGCCATAACCTTATGCTTATTCCTAGCAGCAACTGGAAAATCAGCTCAAATTCCTCTATTCACGTGGTTACCTGATGCAATGGCTGGTCCCACACCTGTTTCAGCTTTAATCCACGCTGCAACTATGGTAACAGCAGGTATTTATTTGGTTGTTCGCTCAAATTTCTTATTTGAACTTGCTCCATACACACAAAACATCATTTTATATATTGGTTTGGCAACTTCATTGGTTGCTGCATTTATAGCCATGCGCCAGAACGATATAAAGAAAGTACTAGCTTATTCGACTGTTTCTCAATTAGGACTTATGTTCGTTGCTCTTGGACTTGGATCATATACGGTGGCAATTTTCCACGTTTCAACGCATGCCTTCTTCAAAGCACTTTTATTCCTTGGTTCTGGTAGTATCATTCATGCGAATCACCATGAACAAGACATGACAAAAATGGGAGGTCTGAAGAAGTATATGCCAACCACACACATGGTATTTTTAATTGGAACACTTGCTATTGCTGGGTTTCCATTCCTTTCAGGATTTTTCTCTAAAGATGAAATTCTTGCTGCAGGCTTCAGTCATGGACCAGTAATTTTTGGCTTATTGATCTTATCAGCCTCACTTACTGCTATTTACATGTTTAGAATGTACTTCTTGGTTTTCTTTGGTGAATTTAGAGGAGATCATCACACAAAAGAACATTTGCATGAAAGTCCTGCTGTTATGACTATGCCATTGATCGTTTTAGCGATTTTATCAATTTTAGGAGGAGCATTGAATTTACCATCCTTCCTGATTAAATCGGGTTCTCATTGGTTAGATCATTTTCTAAATCATAGTACTTTTGGTTTAAATGCTGTTCATCCACATCATTTAGAAACTTCGGCAGCCGTTGGAATTATGATTGGGACAAGTGTATTAACATTGATTATTATAGGGATTTCTTACTCAATTTATGTAAGTAAGAAAAAAACTACTAAGGATGAAACGGAATTTACAGGATGGGAAAAATTATCCACAAATAAACTTTATCTGGATGAATTGTACCATTCACTTTTTGTAAAACCAACTGAATGGAAATCTGAGAAAGTTCTTCCACTTATTGAAAATGGAATTCTTGTTAAAATTATTTCAACGTTGACGACATTAGTGGTTTCCTCTGGAAATCAAATAAGAAAAATTCAAACCGGTATCTTATCTAGTTATTATTTCTGGATGATTATCGGAATTGTTGGATTAATTGGGTATTATTTAATTTATTTCAAGTTTTGGAACTCTTAATCATTGCTTTAGCCTTAGGATTAATATCCTTCATTATTCCCCGAAATAGCGTAAAGTTTTTCGGTTTAATTGGTAGTTTGGTTTCCGCGGGAATTGCCATTTTCCACCTCGTAAATTATTCTCCGGAGTCATCCGTAACACTGTATGAAAATCACTCTTTACCATTTGGTATGACTTTTCATATAGGATATGATGGACTTGGTTTATTAATGATTGCATTGACCAATTTAATAATTCCAATTATTTTACTTAGTAATTACAATAATTCCAAAACATCTGAAAGTCCTATGTTTCATGCATTGGTATTTTTAATGCAATTTGGACTTTTGGGCGTTTTTTCAGCGGAAGACGGAATTCTTTTCTACATTTTTTGGGAATTCACGCTAATACCAATCTTTTTAATCTTGTACTGGTTTGGAAGCGGTACAAATAAAGTGCTACTTAAATTCTTTATTTATACGCTTATTGGTTCACTCGGAATGTTATTGTCATTTATAGCTCTTGGTCTTCAGGCGAAATCATTTGATTATGTTGATTTAGTATCCGTTCAATTACCGGCCAAGGAAGCTTGTTGGATTATGTCAGGAATTATGCTCGCTTTTGCTATAAAAATTCCGATTTTTCCTTTTCATACATGGCAACCTGATACTTATACGTCAGCTCCTATGTCAGGAACTATGTTGTTATCTGCCTTGATGTTGAAAATGGCCTTGTTTGGAATGATTAAATGGATGTTGCCATTAGCACCTGAAGGAATTAGTGATTTGAAATGGATTATCCTTGTATTATCAGTAGTTGGACTTTTATACGCGGCTATCATGTGTATTAAAATGAATGATATCAAACGATTGTTCGCTTATGCATCTATCAGTCACTTGGGTCTTATTGCAGCAGGAATAATGATTTTCACCAAAGATTCTTTAGTTGGTGCCTCCGTTCAAATTGTCAATCACTCGCTAATAGCTGTTGGACTTTTCTTGATTGCTGAAATCCTTGAATCTCGCTTGAATACACGTAATTTGAATGAAATGAGGGGAACAGCTACGCTAGCTCCAAAATTTGGTTTTTGGTTCGCAATAATTGCTTTTGCATCTGTTTCTGTGCCTTTTACGGCAGGATTCATAGGTGAATTTACGTTATTGAAAGAATTAACAGATTTCAATACTTGGATTGGAATAATTAGCGCCACTACATTAGTGTTTGGTGCTGTTTACACGCTTAGAGCTTATCAATTATCAATGTTTGGAACTCCAAAAATTGATTCATTTTTAGATTTACGATGGAATGAGCTTGCTGTATTTATAATTATATCAATCTCAGTCGTTATTTTTGGATTATTTCCACACCTTATTTCTGATTTGGTTGGTCCAAGTTTAGATCGATTATTAGCTATTTTTAACGCACCAACTTCTTTATAAACATGGAAGCTATTATCATATTATTTCTTACAGGAATTATTGCTCTATTTTTGGGAATACTAAATCAACCCAAGTTAACAACAGTTTTTTCTTTGATCGGTTTAGCAACTGCTGGATTTGTTCATTATTTCCCCCTTGATATTTTAAGCGATAAATATAACATTCTAAAATTTGGAGATGCCGGAAACGCTTTTGTGGTTCTTGCTATTGTAATTACAGGATTTATTATTTTAACCGGTGATAGAGGTTTTCAGGAAGATAAAACGCACATTGGTGATTATCATGCACTCTTACTTTTTTCACTTTCTGGCGGTATTATTTTATTGGGATTTCAAGACATTTTTATGTTTTTTCTCGGTTTAGAAATTCTATCCATTCCTCTTTATGTACTCGCAGGAGCTAAAAGGCAATCCAAAGAATCATCAGAAGCTGCGGTGAAATATTTCTTTATGGGTGCTTTCGCAACTTGTTTGCTTTTATTTGGCGTTGCATTGATTTACGGCTCTACACAAACATTTGAACTTGAAAGAATATTAGAATTCACAGCTAAAAATCCTATTAGACCCATGTTCTACGTTGGTCTCTTATTTATTCTTGCCTCATTCTTATTCAAAGTTGGTGCAGCTCCTTTTCATTTTTGGGTGCCAGATGTTTACCAAGGTAGTCCAACCGTTTTTATGGGTTACATGTCTTCTGTTGTAAAACTTGTTGGAGTTTTTGCCTTCATTAAGTTTTTCCATATTGCTTTTGTGAATGTACATGAATTTTGGACCATTCTCATTGCAGTATTAATAGCTGTATCCATGTTTATTGGAAACTTATCAGCTCTCGTTCAGACAAAGTTTAAAAGACTTCTTGCCTACTCTAGTATAACAAACGGATCCTATGCCTTGATGGCCATTTTATATCCTGGAAGTGTTCAAGATTCTTCTTTGTGGATATTTATGGTTGGATACGGTTTGTCAGTTGTGACCTTAATAACTATTTCAACCATTGTAAACGATGAAAATGATGATATTTCCTCTTTAAAAGGAATTGGTTACAAAAACCCGTTAATTGGCTTAGCCGCAATTATTGCCTTATTATCAACCTCGGGAATCCCACCATTTACTGGATTTTACGGTAAATTAATGATTTTCTCATCTGTTTGGACTAACTATCCATGGTTGATTATTTTGGCATTGATCAATTCAGCTATTGGTGTATACATATACCTGAAATTAATCATGACAATTCTTTCCAAAGAAAATAGTGATACTACTCCGAAACTTTCAATCACCATTCTACATCAAATTGTATTAATTGCTTGCATCTTGATTCTTACTTTTGGATGGATATTTTTAGCTATTTGGAAGTAAGCTAACAACATTCAACCGTAAACTCGGATGATTGTAACTAATAGAAAGAAGGCACTAATTATCGGTGCCACCTCTGGAATAGGGAAAGGACTTTCCGAACTATTTGCAGCAAGTAAATACAAAGTTGGTATAACAGGTCGTCGAAAGGAGTTGCTTCTTGAATTGAAAGATGAAAATCCCGATGCTTATTTGACCAAAGTTTTAGACGTAACCAATACCAGAGCAGCTATTCAGCAATTGGAAGAATTGATCGATGAACTAGGTGGTTTGGATTTACTTGTCATATCATCAGGAATCGGCGAAATTAACGAAGCGTTAGATTTTGAAATCGAAAATCAAACCATCGACACCAACATAGTAGGATTTACATGCATTGCAGATTGGACATTCAACTATTTTGAAAAACAGCAATCTGGTCATTTGGTGGTAATAAGTTCCATCGGTGGAATTCGCGGCAGCCATCAAGCTCCTGCATATAATGCATCAAAAGCCTATCAAATAAATTACACGGAGGGATTACGACAAAAAGCTGCAAAACTTAAAATGCCCATTTTTATAACAGATATTCGACCAGGTCTTGTTGACACTAAAATGGCGAAAGGTGAAGGATTGTTTTGGGTAATGCCTCTTGAAAAAGCTGTCAATCAGATATATAAAGCCATCATCAGAAAAAAGAAGGTAGTTTATGTCACAAAACGCTGGCATTTGATTGCGATGATTTTAAAAATCGCTCCGAGATGGATATATGATCGAATTTCTTAAAACCTTAATCCCTAAAAATCAGTTTTCGATAAATCACCGCTATGATCAAACTATTCAAGGTGGCATAGATCATAAGAGCTAATAGAGTCAATGTCATTGTAAATTGAGCACTATAAAACATCTCAGGACTTTTTTTCATTTCATTGAATAACTGCTCCTTTGAATAGTTTCTAAATTGTGCATTTTCAGTTTTTATTTTCTTTACTTGAACAGAATCGCTTAAGACTTTTTCAATTTGAACATAAGTCTTTTTGAGTTGACGTTCATTATATCCTGTGTCAATTTTACCGTAGTACAAATAAATAAAAACACTTGTCAAAACTGCATAAGCAACACCAGGAACCATGGCATTTTTAATATCTGTCATTACATTGCTCTCTCCTCCCTTTCTCTTGACAAAATATAAACCAAAGGCAACAGCAAACGTAGCAAGAAACATATTGAGAAATACAAACCCATTAACTGAATCTGATGACCAACCTGACCAAAAGAAAATTAATTTTGTACAAAACCAAAGTAAAGAAGCAAAAATTCCAACTAATAATCCTGGTTTCATCTTAACTATTCATTGAAACTAAAAATTCTTCGTTCGATTGGGTATTTTCCATGTGTGATTTCATGAATTCCATAGCTTCAACAGGATTCATATCGGCAATAAACTTACGAATTAACCAAACACGCTGTAATACGTCTTTACCAACCAATAAGTCTTCTCTCCGCGTTCCTGAAGCTGTAATATCAATAGCTGGATAAATTCTACGATTGGAAATTTTACGATCCAATTGAAGCTCCATGTTACCTGTACCTTTAAATTCCTCAAAAATCACCTCATCCATTTTAGATCCTGTTTCAGTAAGAGCTGTTGCAAGAATTGATAATGAACCTCCATTTTCAATTTTACGAGCCGAACCAAAAAATCGTTTTGGCTTATGAAGTGCATTGGCATCTACCCCACCCGATAATACTTTACCTGATGCCGGAGAAACTGTGTTGTAAGCACGAGCCAAACGAGTAATTGAATCTAATAAAATACAAACATCATGACCACATTCAACCATGCGTTTTGCTTTTTCTAACACCATATTAGCTACTTTTACATGTCTTTCTGCCGGCTCATCAAATGTGGATGCAATTACCTCAGCACGTACACTTCGAGCCATATCAGTTACCTCTTCAGGTCTCTCATCAATTAATAGCACAATCAAATACGTTTCTGGATGATTTGCCGCGATTGCATTTGCTACATCCTTCAACAACATGGTTTTACCGGTTTTTGGTTGAGCAACAATCATTCCCCGTTGTCCTTTACCGATAGGAGCGAATAAATCCATAACACGTGTCGACAACGTTTCTTGTTTGTGACCTGTCAATTTAAATTTCTCATCGGGAAATAAGGGGGTTAAATATTGAAAAGGAACGCGATCACGAATATATGATGGGTCACGACCATTGATAGATTCAACTTTTACCAAGGGAAAATATTTCTCTCCTTCACGCGGCGGGCGAATCGTCCCTTTAACAGTATCTCCCGTTTTCAAACCAAAAAGTTTAATTTGATTTTGTGAAACGTATACATCATCTGGAGAGGGCAAGTAATTGTAATCAGATGAACGTAAAAAGCCATATCCATCTTGTATCACTTCTAAAACACCTTCAGCAGATACAATTCCAACTAAATCAAAAGCCGAATAATCTTTTTCAACCGTTTTTTCCTCTTGATTGCGATGTTCTCCTTGGCCTTGTCTACGCTCATTATTGCGATGTTCACCGTGTCTAGGATTGTGCTGTCTTTTCTCACTTGGTTCTTGAACCACTTTTTGAATTGAATTTTCTTCAACTAAATTTTCAGTCTCAATTACAGGAGCTTTTTCAATCTTCTCATCCTTAACTTGTACATCAATTGCCGATTCTGCTTTTTCGCTATCAAATAGTGATTCTGAAACTTCTTCTACCTTCTCCGTTTTAGGTTCGGGTTTTGAACGTTGACGAGGTTTTCTATTTTCTATTTTAGTTTCTGAAGGTTTCTCAATGGTCTTTTTTGTAGAAGCTGAATCGTTAACAATCAGCAATTTAATTATTTCTTCCTTTTTCATTTGAGCCACATTCGCAATTCCAAATGTTTCAGCAATAATACGTAAGTCAGAAAGTTTTTTCTTTTCTAATTCTTTAATATCCATAAAAGTTTTTGATAATCAATAAGATAAATGAAATAAACGTGATTTTTTCAAAGACACTCAGAAAAATGCGTCTGAATTGATAATGCAATATTACTAATTTTTTTAAAGTAAATAAGCTAAATGATAAAAAATATCAAGATAAAACTTTTCCGATTTATGTGTCATCATTAGACGATTTAAATCAGATAAAAATCTTGGAATGTTGTAAAAAAGAACATTGTTTAAATTAAGAAGTCTACATACTATTGTTTAACTTCATAGTATGATTAATATGAAAAACATACAAACAGAGGTGGACACAGGTTTTTTATATGGAATATTAGCTGAAAATGAAGCTGATCAAAATGTTGCTGATGTTTTTCGCCAGATGAGTATCATTGAAAAAGGACATGCTGAAGCATTTCTGGCTAAAAATAATTTAACTATTTCTCAATTACCCCAACCGTCAGGTCGAGCTAAAATGCTTCACTTTATTGGAAAAATTATCGGATACGATTATATTTTAGGTGTTTTATTAGATACAGAAAAAAGTTTTTCAAATGCGGTTATTGGAGCGCGCAAGAAATCTAAAACAACAGCTTCAATAAGTGGTACAGCTCATGTGGCTATTTTACGGAATATTCTTAATTCAAATTCACGTATTTCGGGATCTACCATGGCGCGATTCGAAAAAAGACATCGTTCTGTTGGAGGAAATGCATTGCGTGCGGCGGTTTTAGGCGGAAATGACGGATTGGTTTCAAATTTTAGTTTGATAATGGGGATTGCTGGAGCTACAAGCGGTCAGGATGAAGTGTTGTTGGCAGGATTAGCCGGTTTACTTGCTGGAGCTTTGTCTATGGCTCTTGGAGAATGGATATCGGTGAAAAGTTCTCAAGAATTGTATGAGAATCAGATGCAATTAGAAATGGATGAATTAGAAACAAATCCAGAAGGCGAAGAAAAAGAATTAACGTTAATATACATTTCTAAAGGAATTGAGCGACAAATGGCCGAAAAAATGGCTAAAGAAGTTATTTCAAACAAGGAGCATGCGCATGAAATTTTAATTAAAGAAGAACTTGGGATTAATTCCGAGGAATTGCAAGGATCTGCAATGGAAGCAGCTCTAACTTCATTTTTCTTGTTTGGAATAGGTGCAATTATTCCATTATTCCCATTTTTCTTTATTGGTGGATTAAAAGCCATAATTTTCAGTACAATTCTAAGTGCTTGCGGGTTGTTCTTAATTGGAGCAAGTATCACCTTGTTCACAGGAAAAAGTATTTGGTTTTCGGGTTTTAGACAAGTCCTATTTGGTTTGATTGCAGCTGCCATCACGTTTGGAATTGGGCATTTAATAGGAGTTAGCATAACAGGTTAATATAAATTTAAAATAAGAAAAACTATGAATGAAGCACATGTACACTTAATCACAAATCATTTGCCGATTATTATTCCGTTAATTGCATTAATGGTTTTAATTATTGGTTTATTTTCAAAATCTGAAGCAGTGAAACGAACAGCATTCTTCTTGTTTATTATGGGAGCTATTTCAACATTCCCGGCATTTGAATCAGGAGAAGGAGCAGAAGAAATTATTGAACACCTCGTAGGAGTTAGTCATGATTTAATTCACGAACACGAGGAAAAAGCTGAACTTTTTATGATTCTATCCTATCTATTGGGCGCTATTTCCTTGGTGGGAATTTGGGCGAATTGGAAAAAGAAGAAATTTGCGTCGATCATAGCCTATGTTACCATTCTATTTAGCCTCATAGTTTTATTTGTTGCAAAAGAAACAGCCACAACCGGTGGTGAAATCCGTCATCCTGAAATACGAACAACATTTAAAAAAGGAGCTTATACTCACAAGGAAGAACACGAGGAAAATTAGATTAATAGCTGCCTATTCTAAAAAGTAAAAATGATTTTTCTTCTAACAACCGCCTCCAAGCGCAGCATAAATATATTCAACTTTACCGTTGTATTCAACTCGTAACATTCCTTTTGATTCACTTGATTCAATACCACGATCTGTAGTAGCACCAAAAAATTCAATTTTCAAAGTTGAATTTTCCCACTTAAAATACGTTGGATTTGAATCAATGACCTTAAGCGTTTGAAAACTGCCATTTACTTTTACTTTGAACGAAGATTCGGTTGATTGTGGATTGAAATTTTCTAATCCCAGTAAACCACCCACACTGTAGATACCCCAAAAACAACCATCCGTTTGTTGTTCCCACGACATTGGTTGTAAAATTGAAGATTTAAACATATTCGATTCTACATATGACGCGTTCACCCAACCGATAGCATCAATATCTTCTTGTGATTCATCTTTATCAAAAGCATACAAATTGGAATAGCGAACCTTAATCCATCCTTCTGACCAATCGTTGGCATACAAAAGATCTGTTTCATTTGGAATTGAATAGATAACTTCACTTGATGTTGTTGGTTCGGTTCTTAAATTTAATCCTGTTTCGGAGGTTTTTACAATAATTTGACTTTCTAGGTTTGTCAAAAGCATGAAGATAAAACTAAAAGTAAAAAGTGTTTTCATTATTTTTTTTTCTAAAATTAGTGTTTTTCCCATTCAAACACTTTCAGTTAGTAACTTTACCAGTGAAAATTTAAAAAATGAACCAACAAGTTGATCATTATTTAGCCCAAGGTTGCGGCAGATGTAAATTGTATGAAACTCCAGCATGTAAAGTTCATAATTGGCAAAAGGAATTAGTATCACTGAGATTGATTCTTCTTCAATGCGGTTTAAATGAAGAAGTAAAATGGAGTCACCCGTGCTATACGTTCAATGGAAAAAATCTTATAATGCTTTATGCCTTCAAAGAATATTGTGCTATTACGTTTTTTAATGGGGCATTACTTCAAGATAATTCGAATTTGTTAGTGCAACAAACAGAAAATGTTCAATCGGGTCGACAAATGCGATTTAATTCAAGTCAAACAATTATCGATAATGAAGCTGCAATTAAAGCATATATTTTCGAAGCCATTGAAGTTGA
>JBIKQS010000174.1:0-5439 GCA_044349575.1 Crocinitomicaceae bacterium | reverse complement strand
CACAAATTAATAACCGTTTTCATTTTTATTTTTTGATGAAACTACGAATATTTTAGTATAATTGTAGCGTTAAAAATAAAAAGTTATGGAAGAACAACAGAAAAGTCCAAAGGAAAAAAAATCACGGTCCTTAGTTGGAACCATTTTTCTTATCGTATTTGTTTATTTGGTATTTGCACAACCTATTATTTCCTTGCTCTTTGAAAAGGATATTGTAAGTTCAGAGACTGTTTTGGTGAAAGTTGACAAGAAGGAATCTGGTAATTTTGACTTAGGCTTACTATCGAAATATAAATTTAAATATACCGTACAAGTCATCGATCGAGATGGGTGGATTGGATATATTAGACACATTTACAGCAATAAAGAACTTAAAGCGGGATTAAAATATGGTTTAGAAATATGTCCGGTTGAATGTGATTCATGGTTTGAATTTTTCTTTGTTCCAAGTATTTGGAGTCATTATTCGTTTGATATTTCTGAGATATATAATAACAATCCTGAATTAAAAAATATAAATTTTCAAACCGAAAATAATGATAAACTTTTTGAAATAATAGAGAGTAAATATTCAATTTGGAAAGGTGCATCAGGCGATTAATAGCTTGTATTTTTTCTTTCTTGACTTTCATTATTTTCTTTGAAGTAGAATCTTACGTATTTAAGATTAATTTTGCTAAGATTCTCATCGAAAAACAAATTCTTTATGTCTACATTAATTCAATTCATTTTTAATCCTTCAGAATTAGGTGCAGGAACTTTCGGGGCATCCCTCGGTCCGGCTGCAATTCAAACGGCAGCAAGAAAATTTAAAAATGACTTTTTTGGAAAGTACACCATTCAAGAAATTCAACATAAAAATCAACTATTAGATCAACCAACCAACTTCAAATTTGCCAAACAAATTGATGGAATTAAAGAAGTCGCTAATGAGGTGACAAATACAGTTAGTAAGGCTTTTGAGAGTGATAAATTTCCATTTATTATTTCTGGAGATCACTCATCAGCTGCATTTACGATTGCCGGAATTCGCAAATCATTTCCTACTAAAAGAATAGGTGTTATTTGGATTGATGCTCATGGCGATTTACATTCTCCATTTACTACACCATCCGGCAATATTCACGGTATGCCATTAGCAATTGCTCTTGGGGAAGATAATTTGGATAAGCAACGCAATCAACCTGATGAACAAACACGAAATTATTGGATAGACCTAAAAAACTGTGCAGGAGTATGTCCAATGTTTAATCCCTCCGATCTTGTATTTATTGGCGTAAGAGATACGGAAAACGAAGAGGATTATTTGATAGAAAAATATGGAATTCGAAATATCACAGTAGATGAAGTAAGAAAAAATGGAGTCAATCAAACACTTGTTGAGATTCAACAAATAGTAGCTGCTTGTGATTTACTGTATGTTTCATTTGATGTAGATTCAATGGACCCAGATCTAACTTCCTACGGAACAGGAACACCCGTAAAAAATGGATTAACGATAGAAGAAGCGAGATCACTTTTAGTTGGTTTAGCAAACGATTCCCGAACTCAATGTATTGAAGTAGTTGAGGTAAATCCATGTTTAGATGACAAAATAAATAAAATGGCTGAAGTTGCTTTTGATTTAATTCAATCAACAGCACAAAGTATTGAGAGTAAATAAGATGGAAGAAAAAATCAAGAAATTATTGGTTGAAAATGCTAATTCACTATTTGGCGTTGAAATCGCTGAAAATACAATTCAATTCCAACCAACGAGAAAAGACGTAGATGGCGATTATACACTTGTAGTATTTCCCTTTGTGAAACTCTTAAAATGTTCCCCTGAACAAGCAGGTGAAAAAATTGGCAATTTTCTTAAAGCACTATTAACAGAAATAGAAACATTCGAGGTCATTAAAGGATTTCTGAATATAAAATTAACAGATAACTATTGGTTAAATGAATTGAAAAGCGCATCGTCACAATCGGATTTTGGTTTTGCGGTGCCCAATTCCAAACCGATGGTGATGGTAGAATATTCATCGCCAAATACGAATAAACCGCTACATCTAGGTCATTTACGAAATATTTTTCTGGGTTACTCTGTTGCGGAAATCTTAAAAGCTGCCGGACATTCAGTTGTAAAAACTCAAATAATCAATGACCGAGGAATTCACATTTGCAAGAGTATGTTAGCTTGGCTAAAATATTCTCCTCTGAACGAGACTGGAGAGCGTGAAAATCCAAGCAATACTGGTTTGAAAGGAGACAAATTGGTAGGGAAATACTATGTGGAATTTGACAAACATTTAAAAATTGAAACAGAATCCGTTTTGAATCTTTGGAACAACAATGAGTTTGAGGGGTTTGATACAACGGTTGTTTCTGAAGTTCAAAAGTTAATTTCTATTAAGGAGGGCAAAGACGAAAAAGCTCAAGATACCATTAACGATAAAATCAAAGAAATAGCGAGAAATCAGACAGATTTAATGCGTGAAGCAAAAAATATGTTGGTACGATGGGAGGCTAAAGATCCGGAAGTGTATTTATTGTGGCAAACCATGAACGGTTGGGTTTATGCCGGATTTGAACAAACCTATTCAAAAATGGAAGTCGATTTCGATAAATATTATTACGAATCTGACACCTATTTATTGGGAAAAGAAGTTGTTGCTAAAGGACTAAAAGATGGGGTTTTTTATCAAAAAGAAGATGGTTCCGTTTGGATCGATTTAACGGATGAAGGTTTAGATGAAAAATTGTTATTGCGTTCAGATGGAACAGCTGTTTACATTACACAAGATATTGGTACTGCAATTGAACGATTTACAGATTTCCCTGAATTACAAGGAATGGTATATACAGTTGGAAATGAACAAGATTACCATTTTAAAGTCTTGTTTTTAATTCTTCAAAAAATGGGGTATGAATGGGCGAAAAATTGTTTCCATTTGTCCTATGGAATGGTTGATTTGCCTTCAGGAAAAATGAAATCACGAGAGGGAACCGTTGTAGATGCCGATGATTTAATTGATGAAGTTATTGAATCAGCAACAGAGATGACCAAAGAACGAGGTCATTTGGAAGGCATGAGCCAGGAGGATAAAGATACATTATATGCAACCATTGGATTTGGTGGATTAAAATACTATTTGTTAAAAGTAGATCCTAAAAAACGCATGCTTTTCAATCCTGCAGAATCTATTGAATTGAATGGACATACAGGACCTTTTATTCAATATGCTCATGCGCGAATAAAATCTCTTTTAGCTAAATCATCGGAGGATTTTTCGAATTGGAAAGAACCGAAATTAGGCATTTCAGAGAAACAGATTATTAAGACGCTTAGTTTATTTCCCGATATCATTCAAACTGCAGCTGCTGAATATTCACCTGCGATTTTGGCAAATTATCTGTATGAATTAGTTAAGGAATATAACCATTTCTACCAAAGCGTTACAATTCTCAACGAAGAACATTCTGACACTCGAAAACTTCGTTTAACAATAAGTACTTCAGTTGCTCAAGTTGCTTCAAAGGGCATGCATTTATTGGGGATTCATGTTCCTAATAGGATGTAGGAACAATTTTCTTTTTAACATAAGAAGATTTTAATTTAACCGAAAACTTTAGTTATGAAATATTCATTAGTCTCATTTCTTCTTTTTTTAACAATACAAAATCTATTTTCTCAAAGAATTGAATACGACAAAACGAATTACCAATTAGGTGTTTTATACAATAACAAGAATGAACCGGTAAATGGAATTGTATATGATATTTACAAAAAGAAAAAGATAAAATGGGAAAGAGAATATAAAAATGGGAAAGAAAATGGTGCCTCCAAAGAATGGGATGAAAATGGGAATATTGTCTCAGAATGTCACTACCTCGATGGAAAGAAGGACGGGAATAGAAAGTTTTATTTTTCAAATGGAAAGTTATTTTTCGAAGAAAATTATTTGAATGGAAATTTGTACGGTGCTTATACTATTTTTAATAAAAATGGACAACTAATTCTTGAATGCAATTTTTTAGATGGCCATTTAGATGGGGAATATAAAACTTGGCATAATAACGAAAAATTAAAAAGCCAAACATTTTTTACTAAGAATGAATTACATGGAATCAGAAAAGTATGGTATGAAAATGAAGTTTTAGCATCTGAAAATACTTTTAATTTCAATAAAGAAAATGGGATTAGTAAAGGCTGGTTTGATAATGGGAAATTGAAATATGAAAAATCCTTTATTAATGGAAAATCAGTTGGTAAACAAAGGTTTTTTAATGAAAAAGGAGAAGTCCTAGCTGAATCTGATCTTTTAAATGGAAATGGTAGTATCCTTATAAAAGATTTTGAAGGAAATGTTTATTATGAACAAGTTTATAAAGACAGTGTAATTCAAATTGAAAAGTATTGGAATGAGAATGGAAATTTAATTTGCCAGGTTGATAATGATATTACTAAAGTATGGTTTTCTAATGGGCAATTATGCTCTGAAAATCAATTTAGTGAGAAAAAAATAATTGATCAAAAATGTTGGTATAGTGACGGGCGCAGTTATAGCGAGACAGAATTGAATAGTAATTTTTGTACTTCTGATTTAGATAACGACAAGGTTTGTGATTGCGATGATTATTGCCCTGAATTTCCAGGAGAACCTTATAATAATGGATGTCCTGTAAATCCAATTAAAGGTGTTTTTAACCCAGCTAACTTTCCCTCGGGTGAAAATGTACTGAATGAATTTCTTGCTTCAAAAATAATATTTCCAGAAACTTGTATGGAAATGGATGCACAAGGACGCATCTTGATGAGCTTTATAGTTGATCCTACTGGAAAAATCAAAGAAATTAAGGTGGAATCGAATGGAACAGGTTGTCATAATTTTGTAACAGAGGCCAAAAGAGTTTTATCGATTATGCCACTCTGGTTTCCTTCAGAATATAATGGTCAATTAAAGCAAACCATATGTAGACTTCCCTTTAATTTTCGAATAAATTAATCAGAACATAATAGCCAAAAGCACCTCTTTTGGAGGTGCTTTCAATTAAACTAAAATTAACTGAACAAATGTTTTACTGAACTACAAATTGGATATTTTGTGTTGTTTCTGCAGTTTGAACTTTTGCAACATACATTCCTGCTGTTAATCCATTGAAAGTCGCACTTGTTTGATTAACTATTTCTTGGTTATCAACTACTTGACCAGCAGCATTTACAATTGTAATCTCTTTAACATCTGCATTATTCCATGTGATTGTTCCATTTCCATTATTTGGGTTTGGATAAAGCGTGAATGTACTCTCTACTTCTTCAATTCCTGCTAATGCCGTTGCAACATAGGTATCTACATTCACTTGGCAACCGTTATCGTCCGTGATAGTCACGTTGTAAGCTCCTTCAGTCGTGATATCAAAAAGATCTTCACTTGTATTTCCAGTAGACCAATCAAA
>JBIKQS010000173.1:0-5443 GCA_044349575.1 Crocinitomicaceae bacterium | reverse complement strand
GTTTCTGTTTTATCAGTGATCCTCTGGATTCCTCTAAAACCACGAAACTCAGTGCCGCTTGAAAACCTAAAAATCCAAGGTCATTATTATTCTTTAATCGTTAATATGAAATGTTACTAAAATTTTAGCGCTTTCTTTTCCATTTGTCAAGAATTAAATGTTTATCCCCAACTTTTTGACTTGTTCCTTATTTAGTCAAAAAGGAGGTATTCCTGGATTTTTTTGTTTTAGTTAATATCCGTAACTTAGGAGCAAATTTAAACTAAATGAATCCAAATCATTTATTATTTTTCTTGTTTGGGTTATTCTCGTTGTTTAGTTTTTCTCAAAAACAATCTCACAAAGAACAGCATAGACATGAGAAGAAATATGCATTAAAACAAGATCATTTTTTTCTTGAAAATAAGGGTCAATGGCCTAATTCTGTACTTTTTAAATCAAAAGTTCCGGCCGGAAACATCTGGATTCAACAACATAAATTCATGTTTCATCTTCAGGATTATTCTAGATTGAATGAATTGCATCAAAAACCGAAAGATGCTGAGGAGGTAATCTACGGAAAGCAAGTATTGGTTCATCTCAATTTTCCTACTTCAAATACAGTAACGAAAATTGAAAAACAGCAAAAAACTGATACCTACTTCAATTTTTTTATAGGAAATGATGAATCGAAATGGGCAAATGGTGTGTTTGGTTATTCAGAGGTAACTATGAAGGATTTTTACCATGGAATTGATTTAAAGGTAATTTCACAATCTGAAGACTTTAAATACGAATTTCACGTCCAACCCAATGCTGATCCGAGATTGATTTTTTTCAACTATGGCGGAGTAAAAAATGTAAAGCTAGCTAGGAATGGGAATTTGCTTATAGAAACAGAACTCGGTAAAATAATGGAACAAAAACCATTTACCTATCAAATAATTAATGGGAAATTAAAAGAAATTCAAAATTCATTTGTTGTTAAAGACAATCAAGTTTCTTTCAAGTTAGGAAAGTATGATTCGTCCCAGAAACTTATAATAGATCCTGTTTTAGTCTTTGCCACCTTTAGTGGTTCGGTAACAGATAATTTTGGTATGACAGCCACCTATGGGTATGATGGAACGGCGTATTCGGCGGGTATTATTTATGGAAATCAATATCCAACTCCTGACCCTTTAGCGTGGGATGTTACTTCTAATATTACAATTCCAAATACCAATGTTGCTACGACAGATGCTTTTATTTCTAAGTATTCAGCTGATGGCTCAACTATGTTATGGACAACATTTATTGGTGGAGGTGATAATTCCCAGGGTACCGAAACGGCTCATTCCTTAATATGTGATCAAAGCAATAATATTTACATGTATGGAGTTACTTCTTCTCTTGATTTTCCGGTTCAGGGAGGATTTCAAACTATTCATAATGGTGGTTCAACGCTAAGTGTTGCATTTAATGGCACGAATTTCGGCACTGTTGGAACCGATATTTTTGTTGCTAAATTTAGTGCCAATGGACAATCTTTACTTGGGTCTACGTATGTTGGTGGGTCTGCAAATGATGGAGTGAACTATAAAGTGACATCAGGGACTTATAATACAGTAGCTGCGTATGATTCATTATCTATGAATTATGGAGATCAATTTCGCGGAGAAATCATGCTGGACCAGGCGGGTAATTGTATTGTAGCTTCTTGCACGCGGTCTCTAAATTTCCCAGTGCTAAACGCGTTTCAATCCTCAAATGCCGGGCAATTGGATGGGGTTGTTTTTAAAATGTCTCCAAATCTCAATACGTTAATTTGGTCTAGTTATTATGGTGGATCCAACAACGACGCTTGTTATTCCGTAAAAGTTGATTCAAGTTCCAACATTGTTTTTGCTGGTGGAACAAGCTCTACGAATCTTCCATTTACATCTGGCGGCTTCAATCCAACGTATAATGGTGGTAAAACAGACGGTTTTGTAGCAAAGATAAATCCCGCTGGCTCTAGTATTTTGAACGCTACTTATTTGGGAACAACAAATTATGATCAAGCATTTTTTGTAGAGATTGATAGAAATGACAATGTATTTGTTTTAGGGCAATCTATTGGTGGAACATTTCCGGTATTGAATGCAACTTTTGTTAATCCCGGAAGTAGTCAATTTATCATAAAACTAAATCCTGCATTAAATGCAAATTTGAATTCAACTGTTTTTGGAAATGGAAATCCAGCCATTAACATTTCTCCTGCTGCTTTTTTGGTTGATATTTGCGGAAATATGTATGTATCTGGTTGGGGGGCAAATATTTTGCAAGGAGTTCCACTTTCGGGAATGCCAATTACACACGAAGTAGTTAATGGAGTAGTTATTAATGCCCTCCAACAGAACCCTCCTAATGGCTTTGATTTTTATCTATTAGTAATCAAAAGAAACTTTGAGGATACACTTTTTGCATCATACATCGGAGGGGCATCAGCTTCTGAACATGTTGATGGCGGTACATCGCGTTTTGATAAAAATGGGGTTGTTTATCAATCTGTTTGTGGGGGATGTGGAGGGGTTTCAGATTTTCCAACTACACCAGGAGCTTGGTCTTCACAAAATCTTAGTTCAAATTGCAATAATTTGATTTTTAAATTTGATTTCGAATTAATTCCGAAAGCTGAATTTACAATTGACAATAATGTCGGTTGTGCGATTTTTACAGTGGATTTTGAAAATTTTTCAACCGATTCAGATTCTTATTTGTGGGATTTTGGAAATGGTGATACATCTTCAATACTATTCAATCCTATAATTAATTATGATGTTCCCGGTGTTTATTATGTAAATCTCTATGTAACCGATAGTATTTGTTTACTTACGGATACGGCTGAAATTACCATAACTGTGACAGAAGAAATTCAATTAGCCACTTCAAATGATGTGGAGTTATGTTCGCCTGTAGAATTAACACTAGTTGCAAATACTTTTGGTACAGCCTCTTATTTCATATGGTCGACATCACCTAATTTTACAGATACGTTGAATACTTCATTGACCGATTCAGTGTTGTTAATTACACCTGATGGGCCAACCACCTATTATGTTCTTGCGGGCAATCCTGGTTGCTATAAAAAAGATAGTGTTGTCATTGATTTTATAGGCTCATCTGTAATTTTAAGTGGCAATACTGAACTTTGTTTGGGAGAAAATACAACGCTGACGGCAACTAATTCAAATCCGAGTATATCGTTTAACTATATTTGGGAACCTTCTTCTATTATTGTTGGCTCTTCGAATTTAAATTCGGTTCAAATCAATCCTCCATTTAGTCAATACGTTTATTTAAATGCATCCTCATCAAACGGGTGTACCGTGAATGACTCTATTTTTGTGAATGTGTCAACCATTGATCCTTCATTAGTAATTGCAAGTGCTTCGCAATACATTGCTGCAGCAGGAACTACGGTTACTTTATTTGGATCACCTTCAGGCTTGGATTCGTATTCTTGGTCGCCTACAACAGGAATTTCAGACCCTTCAATGCAACAAACCAATGCTGTGGTAAATGAAACAACTGTTTATACGTTGACCGTTTCAGATGGAGCGTGTACCAGATCAGATACGGTAGAAATTAAAGTTTACGAAATCATTTGTGAGGATCCATATGTTTTTGTTCCTAATGCTTTTTCACCCAATGGAGACAATGAAAATGATGTTTTATACGTTAGAGGAATTTGGATAGAAAAAATGATTTTCCGTATTTTTGACCGTTGGGGTGAAATGGTATTTGAATCAACAGACCCTTCAATAGGTTGGGATGGGACATTTAGAGATCGAAAGCTAGATCCCGACGTATATGACTTTTATTTAGATGTAACCTGTATTGGGGGATTAAAGTCAATCGTAAAAGGAAATGTCTCATTAATGAAGTAAAACATGAAAAAAGTAATTACGGCGAAATCAGAAAAGTTTCTTGAAGCTTATTTAAATAATCCAAGTCCAACAGGCTTTGAATCAGAAGGTCAAAAATTGTGGTTAGAATACATTAAGCCTTTTGTTGATGATTATATAGTAGATAATTATGGTTCTGTTGCTGGAATTATCAACCCGGGAATGGATTACAAGGTTGTGATTGAGGCACATGCGGATGAAATCTCGTGGTTTGTACATTATATTACGAAAGACGGTTTTATTTATTTACGTAGAAATGGTGGGTCTGATCACATGATTGCTCCTTCAAAACGCGTAAATATTCACACTGAAAATGGAGTTGTAAAAGCAGTTTTTGGTTGGCCTGCGATCCACACCCGTCAGCAAAAAGATGAAACCCCAAGCATGAAAAACATTTTTCTTGATTGCGGTTGTTCTTCAAAAGAGGAAGTTGAGAAATTGGGAATTCATGTGGGATGCGTTGCTACGTTTGAGGACGAATTCATGATTTTGAATAAAAACAAATACGTAGGTCGTGCATTGGATAATCGTGTAGGAGGATTTATGATAGCGGAAGTAGCGCGCCTTTTAAAAGAAAATAAGGTAAAACTTCCATTTTCGTTGTATGTTGTAAATGCTGTGCAAGAAGAAATCGGCTTACGTGGAGCCGAAATGATTGCTCATAGAATAAAACCTGATGTCGCATTAATAACAGATGTTTGTCACGACACAGGTACTCCCATGGTTGACAAAGTTGAAAATGGCGACCAAAAATCGGGAGAGGGACCCGTTTTGACCTATGGGCCTGCTGTTCAAAATAATTTTCTTAAGCAAATTATTAAGGCAGCGCATGATACTAAAATCCCTTTTCAACGAGCTGCTGTTTCTCGCTCAACCGGAACAGACACAGATGCTTTTGCTTACTCAAACGAAGGTGTAACCAGTGCATTAATTTCATTGCCTTTGCGTTACATGCATACTACCGTTGAGATGGTTCACAAAGAGGACGTTGAAAATTGTATTCGTTTAATTTTTGAAACATTGAAAACGATAAAAGCGGGACAAGATTTCCGATATTTAAAGTAATTTCTGTCGATTTTGACTACTTTTAAGAGACTCTTCTTTAGAACAATCTACCAAAAGAGTTGTTTAAAGTTGTAAATTTGCTACTTTAGCATTAATTCTATTCAATGAAATCATACCAAGCAGGCCCTAAACTTAGCCAAATAAACATTCCTAGTGACCTTCGTAATAAGTTCTCAGTGAATGATTTGCCTGAAATTTCAGATGAAGTTAGACAATATATCGTTGATGTAATTTCTGAAATTGGTAATAGCCATTTTGGCGCTAGCCTTGGTGTAGTTGAATTGACAGTTGCTTTACATTATGTTTTTAATACCCCTGAAGACCAATTGGTATGGGATGTTGGACATCAAGCATATGGCCATAAAATTCTAACAGGAAGAAGAGATGTTTTTCATACAAATAGATTAAAAGGTGGTATTTCTGGCTTCCCTAAGCGTTCTGAAAGTGAGTATGATACTTTTGGAGTAGGG
>JBIKQS010000172.1:0-5448 GCA_044349575.1 Crocinitomicaceae bacterium | reverse complement strand
TTTTTTATTCTAAAAATGGACCGTTCAAAAGATACAAAAAACGGTTATTATCATATTGCAGATCGGGGGCAAATAGAAAAAAATGAAATGTTGAGTAGTACGGGGAGTTTTAACAATTCAGAATACTTATACCGTAAACCGAGAGGCATTGTTATTTATAGTTTTTTGAATGATCGTTTTATACCTTATTCTGAATTTGGTGAGGAAGATAATAAAGCAAGTTATGAGGTTATCTCTAAATCTGTCGAACATATAACAGACTATCCAGAAACGACAGAAACGTTGTATGAAACTAATTTAATTCTAAAAAGTGTTAAACTAGAAAATGAAAAATACAAACATACGTTTTTCACTTTTAAGGGAACCAAGGTCCATGAATTCACATCGAAATATCAAATTGATAATTGGAAATTTATGGAAAAAGACCAAGACATTGTTAGTCGCTACGTTCCTGACGAAGATTTGGCCATGGAGTTTTTCACAGAAATTAAAGGAAAAAAGAATAAGAAAAAGAAAATCGTTTGTTATTACAATGTAAAATCAAAGGTATTTTATCGGTGAAATAAGTCACTAAAAAATGGTCCGTAAGTATAAAACTCGTTTAAGTAAATATTGCTTGTTATTGCTTAAGCTGAATTATTTCTGTCTTTAGAACATGTTCTAATTCAATAAATTGAATTTCCAATTATACTTTCGCGGCAGTTTTCTTTTTAATGCCCCAAGGATATACTTGTATTCTTCGAGATAAGGTAAAATAGATTCCGGATCCTCGACTACTAACACGATAGTGAAAATTTAGTACATCTCCCTGATCTGTAACACTGATAAAACTATCATCAATCTGTATTGACCTTGTTCCTTGTAGATAAGACAAATCAAATGAGAAAAGATATTTATGATTTTTTTTCGTGTAAAAATCCCCGCCAATGCCCAAATTTACGTAAAATGAATTTCTCCAATAATTAGAAATCCTTGAATAGTGTTCCGTGATAAATACGTCTTCTGCAATTTGACCATGAGTAAAATGTGGTGAGTAATCAACATCATAAATATTTTTTTTCCTGTTCACCGATGGGTTATGAAATAAACCTATTCCACCAATTAATCTTGCCTGAAAAGTGTTACTATAATTTTTGTAAAAAAATGTACTATAGCTGAATGAAATTCTCGAATGTGAAGAACTTGTTTGACTATATGTTGACCCAGCAGAATTATAAAATAATCCATCCGTATCTTGGTAGTTGTTCATGTACGATTGAGCTTTCACGCCAACAGCAACTCCCGAATTATCAATAGAATAGCCGAATTCAAAAAAGTGCTTCTTTTTAAATTCTACCCCAGCATTTATTCCAAAATTAATAGTGTTGCGGTCAAAATAATGTCGATCATTGCGAAAAGTGAAATAGTTATTTGAATATTCAGAATAATTTTCAGAGGCGCGATTGTTGCCAAAAAAGCTATGTTGCGTTTTCATATTCACGGTCGGGCGTACATAAAAAGATATTTGTGAATGAAAAGATCCCGAAAGAATAAGAATTATGACAAAGGCTATTTTATTTTTCATGAGCGCAAATGTTAGAATCATTTTAACTGGTAACAAATTGCTTGGTTCATCTAAAGTAAAATTAGATCAAAAGAGAAATTTTTTATTAAGGGTAAACACCTAATTTTAGTATGGTTCTTGTACTAGAACGTATATTTATAATACAAGGAGGGCTGTACTTACATTTTTCGCATTGCTTTACGATACATTTCCTTTTCTTTTGGCTCCCAATATTCTTGAATGTCCAGATTGACTTTGATCACTTTGATTTTACAATTTTTATTTTCACGAGCCAGATCTTCCCAAATTTTTGTGTGATCACGATTTAATTTACCTGTCCAAACATTCCAATAAATCAATAAATAGAAATCGGCATTATTCGGTATATTCATTACATTCCCTTTTAAATCTCGGAATTTTTTCCATTCCTCTGCTAAACTTGAGCTATCCGGCTTGTTATACGTTCCAGATATATTCAACTTTGGAATGAAATCAAATAATCCGGCATTGCAAGAAGTGTCTGTTTGGCGGTATTCGATGTATTTACCTTTGCTGTCATATATTGCCGCATTGGGAATGCTCGTACTTTTTAAAACATATGGAAAGTCTTTACTTGTGACGCTGACAATGTTGTTTGTGTCCAAGCCGAACTTCAAGGCTTTTTTAGTTATCGATTCTTGATTTTCAATGTCCGGTTTTTTAATGCCGTATAGTTTTTTAATAATCGGTTGGCAACTTACCAATGTGAAAGTGACCAAAAAGTAGAGAATAAATTTAAATTTCATATTAAAAAGTTAATCCAAGTGTTAAATTAGCAGAAAACCCACCGGGGTTGATATCTGGCCCATCATTCAAATCAGTTTTGCCCGTTTTCCATGTTGGTTTTGTAAAAGGCATATAATAGGAACCTTTAAAGCCAATGATCATTTTACTATCTGATTTTCCTAGATTAATAAGGTAATTAAATTGAGTTGTGATATTTAATAAAAATGTTTGTGTGGTTATTTCAACCTGATTTCCAAGTGAGGAGCTATAATTGTCAAACGATGTTTCGTCAGCTACTTTTTCATTTATTTTTAGCGTTGAATTACCATAAGTAATACCCATAAAAGAATAGGATTGAAAATTTTTCTTATTTAAGTAAGAATACCCTACCAGCGATTGACTGAAACTCAGATTCCGAAAATTAACCGATACCGAATCATTCGAAGAGATTGCATTATAAGCTGTTATTTCCTGGTGTGATATAAAATTCTTTTTGGTTAATTGAATAAAACCAAAGCCGGCAGAGAAAACATTGCTATTTAATGTAGGGTAATTTTTTGTTTGTAATACGCTATTCAAATTCTTAATTACGGGCGATTGAACACCAAAATATAATTGGAACTGATTATTTGTTGATTCGGACGAGTCCTTTTGACCAACAAGGGTTGAAAATGGAGCTGATAATAAAAGCAGAGCAAAAATAATTTTTTTCATAAATTAAATTTTAAATCGTGTAAATGTAGTCAAAAAATTATCGGATTGAACCCAAAAAATGATCTCTTGTCAACTTTTTTACAGGAATCCGTTGAACTGGTTATTCCTAAAAATGTATGAGTTTCTTGGTGTTTATCCTAAATGTTTAAGTTGACTTATTTTTGAAACGTATAACCAACTCCCGTGCTAAGATAGTTAGTTATTGTTTAACATACCTATTTGCCTACGCCTAGTGAATTATCTCTTTTACAGATTTAAAATTTTTGAGATTTTCTTATCAACTATTGGAATTCTTTCATCAGACATGATTGGGTGGATATGTGCCATTAATACTTCTTTTAACAATCCTTTTTTTACGATTTCAAAAAGTTGATCTTTAATGAATGAAGAAATAAGTGTATTATCTCGGGCTATATCTTCCACGATGTTTATACGATTGTCTAAGATATAAATGATGTCTTCTATATCATGACTGGTTCTATAATCGCTACCGCGATGCTTAAATGCTTCGAATTTTGTTGCTAAATAACATGGGGCGGAAAGTATTTTAATTTCTTGTTCCTTTGCTTTAGCAGTCCAAAGGTTTTCAAACCCTGGCTTGAACCATCGGTTTGCCGGACCTAAAGGACCGTCTTCAGTAGCCATTATGTCAACAGGGATGTCATTATACTTATAACTGCAAATTGATTGACCGTATGGATCCGGGTTAAAACCAAGTACAGCTAATTTTTCATTGATTTGTTGCCAATGATGTAAATTAACAATTTGCAAAGTCATATCTATATCTTTCGTTGGGCGAATTTCATCTGCAGCAGGATCGTCGGTGTATAAACTGACTACAGCACCTCCAACGAAGACTATATCATCTTTTATTTCTCCAAGAGCCTTGGCAATTTCCGAAACAATTCCAATATTTATAACTTTATTTTCCAAATTCAAATCGTTTATCCAGTTCTTTTATAGCGATCTCTCGCTCTCTTGCTCGCCCAACTCTTAAGGCATCTGTTAACGCTAATAATTCATGCAATTTAGAATCTCTTAGTGCTGCTTCAGGTACAGAAGGATATAATGGTAGTATGCTATGACCTCGTATATTTCCTTTTCCGTAGGGCCACACATACACTTCATTGCTTTGAATTTCTTCTTTTAATGGTTCTGCCGAATGCGATGTTGGCACTCCTCTAACCACTGCTCCTGGGTGTTGAGGGAAGACATAACGCAAACCGAATTTTAAAAACTCAAAAAGTGCTGTTTTCATAACAGTTTTTCCATCTGGAGCTAATAACCCGGCATATTTGCATCGTGATACGGCTTCACTTACTTCGGACTGACTTAATCCTAATGCCTGAGCTACAGGTTTTTGATTCCAGCCAGGATTTTTGTCACTTACAATCTTGAGCAGAAGAACGATATCTTGCGGTTTTAATTGATTATTCTGAGGTTTCATTCTAGTAATATTGCGTATCGCGATATGCAATATTACAAATTAATTCCTAATTATAAAAGAGGTTTTGTATATTTTATTGCGTATCGCGATATGCGATTAACAGTTTACTTATTTAGCTATAGATCCGTTGAATAGTTTCTTAGGTGATATTTATATCTAGTTAAGTTCGAGCTGTTTTTCGATTGCTTCAACCATTAAATTGAATTCTTCGATATTAAAAAGTCTAGTCAGATAAATGACTTTTCCACTTTGATCAAGCACAACATTACGTGTCACACCAGAATATTTTTCAGCAAAATGAGTGAATATTTTAGCTTCCGGGTCTAATGCAAGAGGGTAGGTTATTTTTATCTGCTTCTTAAACTTCTTTACTTTTGAAAGTGGCTCGTCATAATCAACACCAAGAACGTATAATCCTTTGTCTTTGTACTTTTGCCAAAGATCTCTTTCAATGTGAGGCATCTCTTCTCGACACACACCACACCAGCTGGCAGTAAACTGAAGAAGAACAACTTTTCCCCTTAAATCAAGCAAGGATATTGTGGATTTATCATCTAAATTGAATGTTATATTCGGGATTGTATCTCCAATTTTGACATAAAAGCCATATTTATCCATTGAACGACTTTCACGCTTCGAACTATCGCTTAGCGTTTGAGCGAAAGAAGAATTTAACAAAAGAATTACTAAATACAGACTTAACGATTTCATTGTTTTTGATTAAGGTACCTGGTTGCAAATAATCATCAGTTATTTTCTTTATATCCAAATATAGGCAATAATCGGCTTGTTTTTATGCTTAAACGAAAGTCCGTGAAGCGTTTAAATCAATAAAAGCTTGTTGCCATTAGGAATTACGACATTTAACTTTACTTGAACAAACTAAAAAATTAGAACATGTTCTAATTCAATAAATTGAATTTCCAATTATACTTTCGCGGCAGTTTTCTTTTTAATGCCCCAAGGATATACTTGTAAT
>JBIKQS010000171.1:0-5498 GCA_044349575.1 Crocinitomicaceae bacterium | reverse complement strand
AGAAATAGATTTTGACATTACAACAGATGGTAGAAGAAATACAGTAATAAGTGCTAAACCTTTCTCTATTGATCCACACGCGGGTATCCAAATTGGCTTTAAAGAATTTGTAAAAGTTAGGGCAGGGGTTACAAATTTACAATACACTACCGAAATGGATAATTCAAGAAGATTTAATCTCCAGCCAAATATCGGTTTAGGGGTAGCTATAAAAGGGTTTCATTTGGATTATGCATTTACCGATATCGGTGACGCATCTGTTGCCCTATACTCACATATCATTTCGTTGCGATTAAAATTAGATAAACCTAAGAATGCTATAAAATGAGGTGCCTAATAGTTTGTTTGTTATTCTTCAATCTTTTTGCTTACCAAGCACAAAATTTTGGAAATGAATGGATAAATTACAATCAAAAGTATTACTCATTTCCAATTGTTCAGTCTGGAATTTATAAATTAGATTATTCAACATTACTTTCAGCAGGAATTCCTTTAAATACGTTCCAAACTGCAAATATTCAGGTGTTTGGTCGTGAAAAAGAAGTTTCTTTATTTATCGAAGATGGAGGAGATAACACCTTGAACAATGGAGATTATATACTTTTCTATGCGCAACGCAATGATGGCTGGTTAGATTCAACGTTGTATGACGACCCGTCTTGGTTGGGGAATCCAAAGTACAGTTTGTACAATGATACGATTCAATATTTTTTTACGTGGAATAATCTAACAACAAACAAAAGAATTGAGATTCAAACTGATGTTAACATATCCGCACATACACCGGCAAACTTTGTTCTCTTTGAAAAATCATTATGGTATAATGATAGATACAATGAAGGTGAAAAAAGTTCGGATGCATCGAGTTCCTTTTTTGTTCAGGGCGAGGGTTGGGGTAAAATACCAATTAACGGAGTAAATCCTACGCCTCAACTATGGGATTTTGGCTCCACTCAGCTTGAAAATATGTATCAAGGAATAGGAGCTCCTGATGTTAATTATTCAGCAGTTGTAGTTGGATCTTCCAATGCTTTTTTCGGTTCCGGACTTGGAAATCATCATACGCGTCATACCATTGGATCTTCAAATTTTGTTTTATTTGACTCTATTTTTTCGGGGTACAAAAGCGTGTATATTAACAGAAATTTTCCTGTATCCGTTCTGTCTGCAACTGGAAATTCCAACTTTAAAGTGTCACTTGTTAATGACTTAGGAGTTGCTACTGATTTTCAATCCATCAATTATTGGTCATTTAAATACCCACGAACTACCAATTTCAATAATGCATCTAATGCTACTTTTTCCGTTATAAATTCAAGTTCATCGAACAAAATACGGCTTGCAATAAGTGGCTTAAACGTTTCAAATCCCATCGCATTTTCCATGGGTTCACAAATGCATAAAATTCCAATGATTCAATCAGGTGGACAATGGCAATGCCTTATTCCGAATGATCCAACGGGTTCTAATCAGGCGGTTTTTATTCAAGATTTAAGTTCAGTCACAACTATCACACAGGTAAAACCAGTAAATTCATCAGGTACCTTTATCAATTATAATGGAATTTCAAATACTGAAAGCGCCTTGCTCTTTGTTTATCCGAGTAAATTACGAAACAAGGCGATAGAATACGCTGCCTATCGAAGTTCAAATGCAGGAGGTTCTTACAATGTTGTTCTTGCACAAATAGAAGAATTGTATCAGCAATTTGGAGGTGGAATACCAAAGCATATAAATGGGGTCAGAAGATTTGCGCATTTTATGTTTGAAAATTCAACGCAAAAGCCAGTAGGTTTGTTTCTTGTTGGAAAAGGAATTAGAGAAGCAAATATTACATCCACTACCAATATTGGACCAGGCTCTCGCACAAATACTTCGGCGTATCAAAATAATTTGGTCCCTTCATTTGGACAACCTTCTTGCGATCAGTGTATTACATCTAATCTTGAAAACCAAGATAAGTACGCACCGCTCATTCCAACAGGAAGAATTTCGGTTCAAACAGAGGAAGAATTACAAACCTATCTAACGAAAGTAATAGAATACGAGCAGCAGCAAGATCAACAATCGTCTTATTCAACTGCGACTAAAGATTGGCAAAAACAAATTTTACATTTTTCGGGAGGAACTACTTCAGGCGAACAGACCTTATTCAAGAACTACTTAAATGGAATGGCCGATTATGCTGAATCAAATTATTTTGCAGGCAAAGCGACGCTTGTAGCTAAGGATAATAACGATCCCATTTCTCCATCAGAACTTGAAGTTATTAAAGAAAGAATTTCAGATGGTGTGAGTTTGATGAATTTCTTTGGGCATTTTACAACATCAGAATCAGGATTTGATGTTAATATAGATGAACCACAAAACTGGGATAATCAAGGGAAATATCCGATACTCTTGGCAAATTCCTGTTACAATGGAAATATTTTTCACAATGCATCTTCCAATTCACAATCCTTCGTTCTCATTCCAAATGCTGGTGTAATTGCATATATTGGGACCATAAACTACGGTTTTACAAGTTCCCTCAATCAATATTCAACTAATTTTTACAAGCAATTTAGTTTGTACAATTATGGTGGGACAATAGCGGAGCACATTAAAAACAGTATTGATTCAGTTCTTTCAACATCGAGTTCATTACTTTCAGAAGCTACATTTTGTCAAATGACGTTAAATGGAGATCCCATGTTGAGGTTAAATTATCACAACAAGCCAGAAATAGAATTAACAGATTCAAGAGTAAGTTTTGGACCGAGCTTTATTAGTTATGCTACCGATTCAATTGATGTTTCAATCACAATTCGAAATTTAGGTAAGTCTATAACAGATACGATTGTAGTTGATATTACGCGCGACTTCCCAAATTCGTTTTCAGATTCTGTTTACGTAGTAAGTTTTACAGGTTTGGATTACGAAAAGAAAATTGATGTTAAAATTCCTTTTCAGCCTTCGATTGGAATCGGATTAAATAAATTTACAATTCGCGTTGATATTCCAAATCAACACGATGAGCAGGATGACGATCTTTTTAATAATCAAATTATCAAAAACTTTTTTATTGATGTTGATGGTATTGAACCAGTATTACCCACTGATTTTGCCGTAGTACCAATTGATAGTATCACTCTTTTTGGTTCAACCATTAATCCGTTGGCGCCTTTTGGCACTTATCGTTTCGAAATCGATACAAATAGTACATTCAACAGTTCGTTTGCGAGATACGCTGAAAAATCGGGGTTAGGTGGACTTAAACAAGTTAATCCATCCGAATGGAAATTAAAATCAAACAATCAATCCTCAACCTTAGTTTTATCCGATAGCTCCGTTTATTATTGGAGAGTAGCATTGGTTGAACCTAGTTTAAAATGGAAGAAACGATCATTTCAATTCATAAAAAACAAGTCTGGTTGGGGTCAAGCTGATTACGATCAATTTGTAGCAAATTCTTTCAGCGGAGTAAATTTAAGTAGTCAAACCGAACTGCGTAATTTTCAACCGAATGAAGCACAAATAACATGTTTGGCAAAAACAACCACTCAATCTCCGGGGTATTTGGATAATGAATGGACTTTAAATGGTGTGCAGCAAGATTATGCATTTTGCAATTGGATTAATCCTAACTTTCATGTGGCTGTAATTGACCAATCTACTTTGCAGGCGTGGGGAACAAGGTTTACTTATGATAATGGAAATGTGGTTAATCCTCAGAATGCTTTTGGTAACTTAAACGACAATAACTCGCTTTGTTTTGATCGTCCGATGAAGTATTTTACATTTGGACAAAATACAATTCAACAAATTGATAACTTTCAAAATTTTGTAGAGAATGTTGTTCCAAACGGAGATTACATTTTAGTTTATACCCCAATAGCTACGCGCTATGATTTGTGGAATTTAATAGATACAACACTTTATACAACGTTTCAAAATCTGGGATCAACGCAAATAGTTCCGGGAAGACCAAATAAACCAATGATTTTTCTAACACGAAAAGGTGACCCAAGTTTTGTCGTTGAAGTATTTACACAAGGAAATGAGGATATTTTTCTAGATACGGTTATTGCTGGAATTCCATCTATTGGTAGAGAATCGTCTCCCATGATTGGCCCATCTTCTAAATGGAATTCAATTTTTTGGAAGCACACCACATTGGAGCAACCAACTGGAGATACTACCAATCTAGAAATTCAGTTGTTTGATGTTTTGGGTAATTACAAAAGTTCAATTGATACAACTTTTTTCTCTGGCGATTCAATACTAAACTTGAGCAATTTAGTAAGTGCTGATACAATTCCATTTATCAAAGTTGTTGCTAAATATACCGATACAATTTCATACACACCTTCACAATTGAAGTATTGGCAAGTTTTATACGATGGGGTTCCTGAAGCAGCAATTGATGCATCAAATGGATATGTTTTACAACCCCAAAATGATACCTTACAAGAAGGACAAATTGGAAAATTTGCTGTAGATATTAAGAATATTAGTAGTTTACCTATGGATTCGTTATTGGTAAAGTATTACATTTTAGATCAGAATCAAGTAAAACACTTTTTAAATTATCCCAGACAGGATTCTTTATTAGTTGCCTCAACTTTAAAAGATACAGTTTTGTTTGATACAAAGGGATTGGTTGGCAACAATTGGTTTTGCATGGAGGTAAATCCATACGTCGATCAGCAATTAACTGAATTAGACCAGCCTGAATTATCTCACATAAATAACATTCTCCAATTTCCATTTACCGTCGTTGAAGAATTCATTAATCCTTTATTGGATGTAACATTCAATGGGCGTCACATTTTAAATGAAGATATTGTATCTCCAACAACTGAAATTCTGATTTCATTGAAAGATGAAAACCCTTTTTTAATAATGGATTCTGATGCAGATACCTCGTTGTTTGGCGTCTATATAACAGATCCTGATGGTATTCAAAAGAGAGTGCCATTTATGGATGCTAATGGAAATACTGTAATGGAATGGATTCCTGCAAATTCGCAAAACAAGCGATTTAAAATTAATTTCCCTACCTATTTTGAAAAATCTGGAACCTATAGTTTGTTAGTGCAAGGCAGTGATAAATCTGGCAATTTATCAGGTGATTTGGAGTATAAAATAGATTTTGAAGTCATTCACGAATCAATGATAACGCAAATAATGAATTATCCTAATCCATTTTCTACAAGTACGCGTTTTGTTTTTACATTAACGGGTGACTATATTCCAGATGATTTTCAAATTCAGATTATGACCGTTACAGGTAAAGTTGTTCGAGAAATTGATGAGGTGGAATTTGGCCCAATGTCAATAGGTAGGAATATTTCTGAATTTGCTTGGGATGGTAGAGATCAATTTGGTGATTTATTGGCTAATGGCGTTTATCTATACCGAGTAAAAGCTAAAATAAATGGTGAAGATATCAAGCGATTGGAGTCGGGAGCAGATGCCTATTTTAACAAGGAGATCGGTAAGATGTACTTAATACG
>JBIKQS010000170.1:0-5501 GCA_044349575.1 Crocinitomicaceae bacterium | reverse complement strand
TGAGTCTGGTTATACCGGCGGAAAGATAAAGAATCCAACTTACGAAGAGGTTTGTAGTGGTAACACAGGTCATGCAGAAACAGTGAAAATATATTATGACTCATCTAAAGTATCCTATAAAGATTTATTGAGGGTATTCTTTAATTCACATGATCCAACAACCTTGAATAGGCAGGGGCCAGATTCAGGTACCCAGTATAGATCAGCAATTTTTTATTCAAATCAGACTGAAAAAGAAATAGCAAGTAAGTTTATTGATTCTTTATTGAAAAATAATGTTTTCCCAGAAATTACAACCGAGATAGCCTCGTTAACTGTTTTTTATAAAGCAGAAAACTATCACCAGAATTTTAAAACCTGTAATCCAACTCATCCCTACATTCAGAATGTTTCAAATCCTCGTTTGAAGGAATTCAAGAAAAAAGAGAAATATATTCTGAAAAATTAAACCGAAATTGATATTTTTTGGGAAGTGATAATCGTTAATCTTCTAAAACGAGCGTAGGATCAACTTGCTCTTTCCATTGTACAATTCCTCCTTCCATAACAACTACATTGGTAAAATTATAATCGGATTCTAACCAATTTGCCACGGATTCAGCCCGTTTGCCAGAGCGACACATCAGTACGATACTATTTGCTGATTTTAATTCATCAAGATGATCAATTATAGAAGCCATTGGAATATTTCGAAACCCAATTGAGCAAATTTCCAATTCGTAAGGTTCTCTGATATCAATAACCGTTATAGTATTGTTGTTTTTAAGTTGATTATTAATCTCATTTGCAGATAGGAAAATCATTATGTTATTTTTTTAAATTCTACGTTTATAATTCGCAAGCTATTTCTTCAAAACCTTCATAGGTTAGGGAAGCCCCACCGATTAATCCACCATCTACATTGGGACATGAAAAAATTGATTTTGCATTTTTACCATTACAACTTCCGCCATAAAGAATTGAGGTGTTTTCTGCTGTTGCCGTGTCATATTTTTCTTCAATCCATTTTCTAATTGAATAATGCATCCCCTCAATTTGCTCTTCCATTGCTGTTCTACCAGTTCCAATCGCCCAAATAGGTTCGTAGGCTATAATACATTTTGTAAATTCAGTGAATGATACATGAAAAAGAGAAGCTTCCAATTGATTTTTTACAAATTGTAAATGCTCTTCTTTATCGCGGGTTTCCAACGACTCTCCACAGCAAAACACCACCTGAAATCCATGTTGAATTGCAGAATCTACCTTTTGTTTTAAAAAATGATTTGATTCATGAAAATACATTCTTCGTTCACTATGTCCTATTAAAACAGCATCAACTTGAGCATCGAGTAGGTGAGTGGTCGAAATTTCACCGGTATAAGCTCCATTTTCAGCAGGATAAAAATTTTGAGCACCTAATTTTATTTGTTGCTTGTGTGAATTCAATTCATGTAGAAAAATACTGGGAGAAAAAACAAAATAGTTTAAATTTTCTTTTTTAGGAAGGGAAGTATTGAATTTAGAATATAATTTAATCGCATCAATACGATTCAAATTCATTTTCCAATTCGCCGCTAGTATCTTTTTTCGCATGAATCAATTTTATCGAGCGAAAATAAGATTTTTCATCGAAATTAATGGAATTTCAGTAAGATTTAAAGCCGCTTTACCAATTCTATGGCTTCTTCGATATGACTAACGGGATTTAATTGAGAATTGTGGATGCCTCTTATTTTTCCTTCAAGATCAATGATATAGGTAACTCTGCCAGGCAACAAACCAAACAAACTTCCAGGAACATTAAATAATTTTCTGACTTTTTTATCTGTGTCGGCTAAAAGTAAATAATTAAAACCGTGTTTGTTTGCGAACTGATTGTGTGAATCAACTGAATCAGAGGAGATACCAACTACTTGACAGTCATTCGCCAGAAATTCATCGTGTCGATCCCTGAAAGTACAAGCCTCTTTGGTACAACCTGGAGTTTCATCTTTGGGATAAAAAAATAGTACTAACTTTTTTTTACCAATCCAATTTTTTACATTAAATGTATTTCCGAATTGATCTACTAATTCAAATTGAGGGCAATAATCTCCAACTTTCATACAATCTGAACAAATATTATATGAATTAGTTCAGCTATTCGTTACTAACATGACCAAATAAGTCGAAATGCTCAGCTGAATCAATTGTTACATTAACGAAATCACCAATTCTAACATAGGCTTCAGATTTTTTGAGTAAAACTTCATTGTCTACTTCAGGTGAATCAAATTCCGTTCGTCCAATGAAATAATTACCTTCTGCTCGATCTATTAGTGTTTTAAATGTTTTACCTTTTTTAAGCTGATTTAATTCATAACTAATACCGGATTGTAGTTCCATGATAGCATCTGCTCTACGACGTTTCTCATCTTCTGGAACATCATCTGTGAAATTGAATGCATGTGTATTTTCTTCGTGAGAATAAGTGAAAATCCCAAGTCGGTCAAATCTAGATCGTTCCACCCAATCATACATTTCTTGAAAATCGGCTTCGGTTTCACTTGGATAACCGGCAATTAATGTAGTTCTAAGAGCGATTCCTGGAACTTTTGATCGTATTTCATTCACCAAATCTTCAGTTTTTTCTCGTGTAATACCACGTCTCATTGCTTGCAAAATACGTGTGGACCCATGTTGAAGTGGCATATCAAGGTATTTGCAAATGTTATTTCGTTCATTCATAACATCCAGGACATCCATCGGAAAACCGGCAGGAAAAGCATAATGTAGGCGAATCCAATCCAATCCTTCGATATCAGATAGATTTTTTAGTAAATCAGAGAGGGCTCTTTTTTTGTATAAATCTAATCCATAATACGTTAAATCTTGAGCGATTAACATTATTTCTTTTACCCCTTTGCTAACGAGTGTTTTAGTTTGTTTTACCAAATCTTCAATAGAAGTTGAATCGTGCTTGCCACGCATTAACGGAATAGCACAAAATGAACAAGGTCGATCACATCCTTCGGCAATTTTTAAATATGCATAATGGCTTGGCGTTGTTAATATTCTTTCACCTACCAATTCGTGTTTGTAGTCTGCCTTAAGTGTTTTAAGCAATCTAGGCAAATCTCGGGTACCAAAAAACGCATCTACTTCGGGAATTTCTTGTTCTAAGTCATCTTTATAGCGTTCTGAAAGACATCCTGTAACATATACTTTGGAAACCATTCCTTCTGATTTTGCCTCTGCGAATCTCAGGATTGTATCAATAGATTCTTGTTTTGCATTTTCAATAAATCCACATGTGTTAATGATTACAATTTCAGAATCATCTAATTGCGACTCATGTTCAACTTCAAATTTATTGGCGCGCAATTGAGCCATTAGAACTTCTGAGTCAAATACATTTTTGGAACAACCCAAAGTAACCACATTTACCTTGTTTTTTTTAAGCGTTTTGGTTTTCATGGATGCAAAGGTACGCAGAACAGTAGAATTTTAACAATTTCTTTCAATTGTTAAATCAATTTTTCCAATGAGGAATCCCTCTAATTCACGTAATTTTGTAGAATGATTACAATATATCACAATCCGCGCTGTTCTAAGAGCAGATATGTATTGAGCACAATTCAAAAATCAGAAAAAGAATTTAGAGTTGTTGAATACCTTGTTGACACGTTTACGGAGGAATCTTTGCGAGATCTTATTGAAAAAATGAAGATTAAACCAGAGGATTTGGCACGAAAAAATGAACTCGTTTTTCAAGAAAAGTTTAAAGGGAAAATATACAAAGATTCAGAATGGATTAAAATCTTGGTTGAAAATCCGAAACTTATCCAACGACCAATCGTAGTAACTAACTCGAGAGCTTGTATTTCTCGGGATGAAGAAAGTTTAAATACTATTTTAAAAGATTAAGCACCTAAAAATGAGGACAAAGTACATTGATTTAATTGATCAAACATTTGATTTTCCACAAAATGAATTTAACCTGCGTGAAGATCGCTTATTTTTTCATGGCATAGATTTAATGCGATTGATAAATGAGTACGGAACACCATTGAAGTTCAATTATTTACCTCAAGTTTCAAACAATATTCAACGCGCTAAAGGGTGGTTTCGTGAGGCCATTAATAATTTGGGTTATGCCGGAAATTACTACTATTCATACTGTACTAAAAGTAACCATTTTTCTTTTGTATTAGACGAGGTATTGAAGAATGATGTTCATTTAGAAACTTCATCTGCCTTTGATATTGATATTTTAAAAAACTTGTATGCAGCCGGAAAGATAACAGATGGACAGTTTGTTATTTGTAACGGTTACAAACCTGAAAAATACATTGATAACATTGTTAGTTTAATGGAAACTACCAATTTAAAAGTAATTCCAGTAGTTGATAATACAGACGAATTGGAATTGATTTTATCAAAAACGAACAAAGAAATTAATATCGGTATACGCATTGCCTCTGAGGAGGAACCTAAGTTTGAGTTCTATACATCTCGTCTAGGAATCCGCTACCGCGAAATTGTTCCGTATTACAAGAAATTTTTGAAAGAGAATCCTCGTGTAAAAGTGAAAATGCTTCATTTTTTTATTAATACAGGAATTAACGATACTGCTTATTATTGGAATGAATTGACCAAATGTTTAAGGGCTTACAGTGATTTAAAAAAGATGTGTCCTGAATTAGATTCATTGAATATTGGTGGAGGTTTCCCAATAAAAAAGTCCTTGGCTTTTGATTTTGATTATGCCTACATGGTTCGTGAAATTTTGACACAAGTCAAGCGTGTTTGTACAGACAATGAAATCCCTGAGCCTCATATTTTCACTGAGTTTGGATCCTTCACGGTAGGGGAGAGCGGAGGAGCGATCTTTAGTGTATTGCATCAAAAGCAACAAAATGATCGTGAAAAATGGAATATGATTGACTCTTCTTTCATGACTAATTTACCTGATACCTGGGCCATAAATCAACGTTTTATTATGTTGCCAATCAATCGTTGGAATGATGATTATGAACGTGTTTTATTGGGTGGATTGACTTGTGATAGTGATGATTACTATAATTCAGAACAACATTCCAATGCCATTTACCTTCCCAAATTTGAACATAATAATGTTCTTTACATAGGATTTTTCAATACAGGAGCTTACCAAGAAACAATTGGTGGATACGGGGGCTTAAAACATTGTTTAATTCCGGAGCCTAAGCATATTTTAATTCGGAGAGATGAGGATGGGAAAATTTTCACAGAACTTTTTAGCGAAGAACAAACCGCAGATGATTACCTCAGAATTTTAGGATATTACAGATAGACAAATAGGGAAAGAATGAAAGTAACTAAAGTATATGTTCAAACCAATTCATCTTTTGCAGAGAAGATAACTGAGTGGTTACAGAAAAAGAATATAGATGTATTAACTTTCAGTGAAAAAGAAGATAATGCACTTAAGGTAATTGATGGACTGGTTGTATTTAATGAAAGTAAATTCCTGCCGAAAGAAATCGATGAAATGGAGA
>JBIKQS010000169.1:0-5519 GCA_044349575.1 Crocinitomicaceae bacterium | reverse complement strand
TTTCGCTTCCATAGACTTAACTCCACCGGTAGATATTAAATTACGAAGATTTAACATAGCCACGTAAACAGAAAAAACTGGCGGTGTATTAAGCATCGATTCTTTTTCTACTTGTTGCTTCAAATCCAAATATGTTGGCATAAATTGAGAAGTAGATTTTCCTAAAACTTCATCTTTTACTATATAAAGTGTAGCACCTGCAGGTCCTAAATTCTTTTGAGCTCCAGCGTAAATTAAATCAAAATCAGCGACATTTATTTCTTTTGAAAAAATATCAGACGACATATCACACACGAGCGGTAAATCTGTTTTTGGAAATTCCTTAAATTGTGTACCGTAAATAGTATTGTTAGAGGTAAAGTGAACGTAATCAATATCGCTTGGAATTTCATAACCTCTTGGAATGTACGTAAAATTTTTATCCTCAGAGGAAGCAAATACATGTACATCTACTCCCACCTTTTTTGCTTCTTTAATTGCTCCTGATGCCCATGTACCTGTGTTGATGTATCCTGCTTTTTTAGTTGAACGCATCATGTTTAATGCCGCAATTGTAAAACCAAGTGTTGCCCCACCTTGCATAAATGCTATTGAGTATCCCTGTGGAACGTTAAGCGCTTTTTTCACGAGATCCATTGCTTCATCCATAACAGCAACAAAATCTTTGTGTCTATGCGAGACTTCAAGAATTGACAAGCCATTAAAATCAAGTACAGCTTCTGCCGCTTCTTTAAAAACTTCTTGAGGTAAAATGCAGGGGCCTGCTCCAAAATTGTGTTTCATAACGTTTGTTTTTACTTACTAAATTGCAAAGTTGCAAATCTTATTTTAGTACTTGGTTACTATGTGAATTAAATCAAAAAAAAGTTCAAAAAAAAAGCCCGAAAATCGGGCCTATCTTATTCTTCAGTTTTTTTCGTCGTTGTTTTCTTTACTGCAGTCTTTTTCTCAGTTACTTTCTTTTCAACCGGCTTTTTTTCAGCTTTCGGCTTTGCGGCTGCTTTCACTTTTTCTTCAGCTTTTACTTCTTCAGCTTTTGTTTTTTCTTTTTTAGCAACTACTACAACAGGCTTACTTTGTTTTCTTTTTCTCGAAATTCCGTAAGAACCCATTATTCTTTTACCTTTTGTTGATTTTTTATCTCCTTTACCCATTTGTGTCTATTTATATTACAAAGTTAATATTCTTTTTTTGATCTGAACATTCTGTTGAAATCTATTTTAATTTCGTTAAATGACCTTCAAATAAACATTTCTGATTTGTTTTTTCTTTTTTCTCAGAAGTTCTTTCCGCTATTGATAGTTTTCCTTCACTAAAAAACATTGAAATTTCTATCGCAATTTTATTCACAGAATCACGTGATGAGAAATTTACCTCTTTTTCACTTAAGTAATCTTCTCTGGTAGCTGTACCAGAATATCTTCTAACACAACCTTTACTTATTTGAAAGACAAAATCTAGTTTTGTAGAATCTTTTTCTGAAACCTTAATGTTTGCTGAAAAACCACTTTTGTTAGCATAACTTCCAACTAAATCCTTCATCATTAATTTGCAAACGGGTGTTGGTTCTTCTTTGATTATTTTCTTTGATTCGTTTGCTTTTGTTGAGTTAGTAGTTGAATTTACAGTTGAATCTTTTGATCCACAAGCAAAAAATAAAAATAGAATACCTGTTAAAATCGAAAAACTTAAAAATTTCATCCCTTTACTTAATTTGATGGCGCAAATTTACAACATTTTCTCAATATACTTTTTCTTTATCTCATTTTCAATAAGTTCGCTGCTTTTTATGTGCTTCCGGCACCAAGATAAAAGAGTTTCTAGTTTTTCTTGATTACCCAACTGCCAAGGAATGGAAGATTGGTTTAAACGTTTTCTCAATTCATTTAGAGTAATAGCTGCAGCTACAGAAACATTAAGACTTTCAGCAAATCCATACATTGGAATTCTTACCAAATAATCTGCGTTTTCTATAGCGGCTGCTGTAATCCCTTTTTTTTCAGCACCAAAAATTAAAGCGATTGGTTCATCAATAGGTAGATTGAAAATATCATATTCGATTGCATGAGGACTAGTTGCTGCGATTTTATAACCCTTTGATTTAATTTCATTAAAAATATCTGTTGAAGATTTCCCTTCCGAATAATGATGCTCTAATGTAACCCATTGGTTGGATCCACGAGAAATGCCTTCATGTACTTGATACTCATTTCTCGACTCAATAAGGTGAAGTGATTGAATTCCAAAAGAATCACACGTTCGAACTATCGCAGATGCATTATGCTCCTGGTAAATATCTTCCAAAACAACAGTAAGGTGATTCGTTCTTTGTGCAATTATTTTTTCAAATAGGCGAATTCTTTCATCAGTAAGAATATTGTAAAATTCAGAAAGTAAAAATTCGTCAGGAACTAAATTAATCATCGTAGTTTTGCTTTTCTGTTGAAAGGAATTTTGGTTTTAAAAATCGAATGAGTAAAAAGAAAATCAGTAAACAACTGGCTCCAAGCAGAAATCCAGACCAAAACTTAGATTGATTGGGTTGAATTATTTCCGAATTCATTTTTTCTTCTTGGAAATAACTTATTAAGTTTTCTTGATCCTCCTTATTCTTCATCAAGAACTCGGCCTGTTTCGACTTTACATCAATGTATTGCTTGTAGTACTCAATTTCTTTGTCCTTACTTTTTTTCTCTTTGTGAATTTCAACTAAAACTTCTAAAAAATCAATTTGATCTATAAACAAATTATATGCTTTAGCCAAAACAAGACCTTGCAGATAAAAATTTTCTGCTTTATCGAATTTATTTTCCATATATTCAACTGACCCTAAGTTGTAATAACTTTCAAGTATTCCTTTTCGATGATTACTTTTTTTACGCAGATCAAGCGCCTTATTAAAATGATTTTTAGCTTTTTCAAAATCTCCTTTTGTTGCGTAAAACGCCCCAAAGTTTGAATGAATTTGAGCTAATAAAGGGCTGTTTTTTATTGATTTTGATGCTAGTAAACTTTTCGTTAAATATTCTTCGGCCAAATCAATTTTCTTTTCATTCAAAGCTAAATCACTTAAAAAACCATATGCTGAAGCCACGGACTCCATTTTATTCAATTTTTTGCATTCTTCAAGATAATTTTTGGCAATTGCTTTTGCCTTTTCCTTTAAATCTAACTTGTCGTAGGTCTTTGCTAGATTGAGTTCTGCCAAAAATGGGTGTGTTTCATCAGGTGAATCTTTACCAATCTTCAAGGATAGTAAGAAAAATGACATGGCAGAATTGTAATCGCCTTTCAAAAAATTCGAAATCCCAAGTTCATTAAATTCCTCTGTTGCATTTGCCAAATCCCCAATTTTCCGGTGGTAATTTAGAGCTAAATGAAGTTCTTTTTCGCCATTTACATAGTCTCCGTTACGCACAAGGTAACAACCTAAAATTCTCTTAGCAAAATGTTTTAGTGACTCGCTTTTTTTTTCTTCCCCAAATTCATGGGTTACAATTGCCAATTGTTTCAATGAATCGGAATTGTTCTTTAAATAATATTCCCACAATTCATGGGCAAGGAGTAACTTTTTATTTGGGTCTAAAGACCGATTAAATTCGTTAAAAGTCACTTGGGATAACCCTTGTGAGACCTGTATTAGAAAGATTACCAAAAAGAATTTGAATACTAAATTCATAGATTGTAAAATTACATATTTATCTAAAACCAAACTATTTATACCTTGTTGTGTTTACTTTTGTAGTAACATGAAGCAGAAAGCAATAGAAATTAAAGGTGCTAGAGTCAACAATCTTAAAAATATAGATGTTGTAATTCCACATGGAAAAATCACGGTCATTACAGGATTGTCAGGATCTGGGAAATCTTCACTTGCTTTTGATACTTTGTATGCAGAAGGCCAAAGGAGATACATTGAAAGTTTATCATCTTACGCTCGTCAATTTTTAGGTAAATTAGATAAGCCAGAAACTGATTATATTAAAGGAATAGCTCCTGCAATTGCCATTCAACAAAAAGTAATTTCAACGAATCCACGTTCAACAGTCGGCACGACAACAGAAATCTATGATTATCTCAAATTAGTTTTTGCCCGAATTGGAAAAACGTATTCACCAATTTCAGGTAATGAAGTTAAGAAACATACAGTTTCAGATGTAGTTGATTTCTTGAAGTCATTTAATAACGGTGAAAAAGCCGTAATTATATGCCCAATAGTAGCACCTGCTAATGTCGAAAACAAGGGGCTTTTAGAAAAGCTAAAACAACAAGGTTTTTTGCGCATACTTCAAAACCTTAACTTGGTTGAAATTGATGATGTCTTGAAAAATAGCGAAGTTGATTTGCTAAATACCTTTCTTGTTATTGATAGAATTTCAATAGATTTTAGTAATGAGGATAATGTAATTCGGTATGCCGATTCGCTCCAAATTGCGTTTGCTGAAGGGAATGGTGAATGTGGAATATTTAGAATTTCAGATGAGTCAATTTCTTGGTTCAATAATCGTTTTGAATTAGATGGTATTGAATTTCAAGAACCGAATGAACATTTTTTTACGTTCAATAATCCTTTTGGTGCATGTAAACTTTGTGAGGGATATGGTCAAATTATTGGAATTGATGAGGATTTAGTTATTTCAAATAAAAGTTTAAGTGTTTATGAAGGTGCAATTGTTCCTTGGAAAGGGGAAACAATGGGAGAATATTTGAATGAACTCATTTACAATGCTTCTAAATTTGATTTTCCCATTCATCGACCAATTAATCAACTATCAGATCAACACTACAAGTTAATATGGTCTGGTAATAAGTACTTTACGGGATTAAACCCATTTTTTAAATTCATTGAAAGTCAAACCTATAAAATTCAATATCGAGTATTGCTTTCTCGTTATCGCGGTAGAACGGATTGTCCGGATTGTATGGGAACTCGTTTGAGAAAAGATGCAGGATTTGTGAAAATAGGTGGAAAATCTATATCTGATGTTGTTTTAATGTCTCTCAACGAAAGTTTAGATTTCTTTAATTCATTGGAATTAAGTCCTTATGAAAAAGCTATTTCCAAACGAATATTACCTGAGATAACTGGAAGGCTTTCTGTATTAATTGATGTGGGGTTGAGTTATCTCACATTGAATAGAAAGTCAAATACCTTATCAGGAGGAGAATCACAACGTATTAATTTGGCAACGTCATTGGGAAGTAGTTTAATTGGTTCCATGTATGTTTTAGATGAACCTTCCATTGGTTTACATCCAAGAGATACGTCAAATTTGATTCGTGTATTAGAAAAATTACGTGATGTAGGAAATACCGTAATAATTGTTGAACACGAGGAGGAAATCATGAAAGCCGCAGATCAGTTGATTGATATTGGTCCAATGGCTGGAAGTTATGGTGGTGAAGTTGTTTTTAATGGAAAGTTTTCTGAATTAGGAAACGCCAGACAAAGTTTAACCGCCCAGTATTTAATCGGAGAAAAGGAAATTCCTATACCTCAAAGGAGAAGAAAATCCAGC
>JBIKQS010000168.1:0-5544 GCA_044349575.1 Crocinitomicaceae bacterium | reverse complement strand
CCCAAGCATGAAAAACATTTTTCTTGATTGCGGTTGTTCTTCAAAAGAGGAAGTTGAGAAATTGGGAATTCATGTGGGATGCGTTGCTACGTTTGAGGATGAATTCATGATTTTGAATAAAAACAAGTACGTAGGTCGTGCATTGGATAATCGTGTAGGAGGATTTATGATAGCGGAAGTAGCGCGCCTTTTAAAAGAAAATAAGGTGAAACTTCCATTTTCGTTGTATGTTGTAAATGCTGTACAAGAAGAAATTGGCTTACGCGGAGCCGAAATGATTGCTCATAGAATTAAACCTGATGTTGCATTAATAACAGATGTTTGCCACGATACAGGCACTCCAATGGTTGATAAAGTTGAAAATGGCGACCAAAAATCGGGAGAGGGACCCGTTTTGACCTACGGGCCTGCTGTTCAGAATAATTTTCTTAAGCAAATTATCAAGGCAGCGCACGATACTAAAATCCCTTTTCAACGAGCAGCTGTTTCTCGCTCAACCGGCACAGACACAGATGCTTTTGCTTACTCAAACGAAGGTGTAACCAGTGCATTGATTTCATTGCCTTTGCGTTACATGCATACTACCGTTGAGATGGTTAACAAAGAGGATGTTGAAAATTGTATTCGTTTAATTTTTGAAACATTGAAAACGATAAAAGCGGGACAAGATTTCCGATATTTAAAGTAATTTCTATCGATTTTGACTACTTTTAAGAGACTCTTCTTTAGAACATTATAGCAAAAGAGTTGTTTAAAGTTGTAAATTTGCTACTTTAGCATTAATTCTACCCAATGAAATCATACCAAGCAGGCCCTAAACTTAGCCAAATAAACATTCCAAGTGACCTTCGTAATAAGTTCTCAGTGAATGATTTGCCTGAAATTTCAGACGAAGTTCGTCAATACATTGTTGACGTAATCTCTGAAATTGGTAATAGCCATTTTGGTGCTAGCCTTGGTGTAGTTGAATTGACAGTTGCTTTGCATTATGTTTTTAATACCCCTGAGGACCAATTGGTATGGGATGTTGGACATCAAGCATATGGTCATAAAATTCTAACAGGAAGAAGAGATGTTTTTCATACAAATAGATTAAAAGGTGGTATTTCTGGCTTCCCTAAGCGTTCTGAAAGTGAGTATGATACTTTTGGAGTAGGGCATTCTTCTACTTCAATTTCTGCTGCCTTAGGAATGGCTGTTGCCAATAGATACAAAAATGAAAAGCAAAAACATCATATAGCTGTAATTGGTGATGGCGCCATGACAGCAGGACTTGCGTTTGAGGGAATGAATCATGCTGGATTTGAAAAAGACGCAAACCTACTTGTGGTTTTGAATGATAATTGTATGTCTATCGATCCTAATGTAGGAGCACTAAAAGAATACCTCACGGATATTACCACATCACACACCTATAACAAAGTTAAGGATGAGGTGTGGCATCTTTTAGGTAAGGTTTCAAAGTTTGGTCCGGATGCACAAAAAATCGCCTCAAAAGTTACGCACGCTTTAAAAGGTTCAATCCTGAAACAAAGCAACTTGTTTGAGTCACTTAATTTTAGGTATTTTGGTCCTGTTGATGGTCATGATGTTGTTGGCCTTGCTAAGGTTTTGGAGGATTTAAAAGATATTCCTGGACCAAAAATCCTGCATTGTTTAACAAAAAAAGGAGGAGGTTACAAATATTCAGAAGAAGGAGATCCTACGAAATGGCATGCTCCGGGTGTTTTTAATAAGGAAACGGGTGAGATTGTAAAGGTTATACCTAAATCACCGCAACCTCCAAAATACCAAGATGTATTTGGTTATACAATTGTTGAATTAGCTGAACAAAACGATAAAATCATGGGAATCACTCCGGCCATGCCTTCGGGATGTTCGTTGAATATCATGATGAAAGCGATGCCTGATCGGGCTTTTGACGTAGGTATAGCAGAACAACATGCAGTAACTTTCAGTGCTGGATTGGCAACTCAAGGTCTAACGCCTTTCTGTAATATTTATTCATCGTTCATGCAACGCGCGTATGACCAGGTTTTACACGATGTGGCTTTACAAAACTTGAATGTAGTATTTTGTCTAGATAGAGGGGGACTTGTGGGTGCAGATGGAGCAACACATCACGGTGCTTATGACATGGCTTACATGAGAATGATTCCAAACATGATTGTTTCAGCACCTATGAATGAGGAGGAATTGAGAAATCTTATGTACACTGCTCAACTTCCAAATAAAGGGCCGTTTTCAATACGTTATCCTCGTGGAAATGGCGTTATGGTGGAGTGGAAAAAGCCTATGAGAGAAATTCAAATTGGTACAGGCAGAAAAGTTACTAGTGGAAATGATATCGCTATTTTAACTGTAGGACATCCTGGAAATTTTGCTCAGGAGGCCATTGCAGAATTAACTGAACAAGGAGTTTCTGCCGCTCACTACGATATGCGTTTTGTAAAACCAATAGATGAAACCATGCTTCATGAAGTGTTTTCTAAATTCAAAAAGGTAATCACAGTTGAGGACGGTTGTTTGATGGGAGGTTTTGGTTCGGCAGTTCTCGAGTTCATGGTGGATCAGAAATACAATGCAGAAGTTGTGCGATTGGGAATTCCTGACGAGTACATTCACCATGGAACACAAGAGGAATTGTGGATAGATTGTGGTTTTAATAAAGAAGCAATTGCTAAAACAGTTTGTAAAATGCTCTCTATTCAAAAGTCGATTAAAGTAGCTGAGAACAAAGTTGGGTAAAAGATAAATTTTACGCAAAAAGCATAGTTTACCAATGCTAATTCAGCGTAACTTTGTGGTATGAAAGCAAAATTAGCATCCGAAACATTATCGATTACTACCAAAGTAGTTTTACCGAATGACACTAATACCTTAGGAAATTTATTTGGAGGTCAGCTATTGGCCTGGATGGATGTTATAGCAAGTGTTTCAGCTCATCGTCATTCAAAACGTGTTGTTGTTACTGCTTCGGTTAATCACGTATCGTTCCAACGACCTATTAAACACGCTTCTATTGTAACCTTGGAATCGAAAGTCTCTCGTGCTTTTTCTTCATCCATGGAGATTTTTGTGGATGTTTTTGTAGAAGATCCAGTTACAGGTGAACGAGAAAAATGCAACGAGGCAATTTACACTTTTGTTGCCGTGGATCAAAATGGCGGTCCCATTCAAGTACCTGAATTAATTCCGGAAACAGAGGAAGAAAAAGTGCGCTACGAAGGAGCGTTAAGACGAAAACAATTGAGTTTAATTCTTGCAGGTAAAATGAAAGCATCTGAGGCAACTGAACTAAAAAAGTTGTTTTTAGAGGGGGAGTGATTTAGGGATGAACATAAATAATGAATTTCAACCACCTCAATCGGGGTGGTTTTTTTGTATTTTGTAAACCATTGAATTGGTTTTGGGTAATGGCCTTGTGGGAATTTCATAATCGTTTCAACGATTTATTAATCATCCAAATTCACATCATGAAACCCATGTAATTCTATGAATTTGATGTATTCGTTTTCGAATGTTCGTTTTTTGTCTTGCTTTCGCGTAGCTTTCGCTTGCGCCGAAGCTTTAGCGAAGGTACACAGCGAAGCAAAGGGATGTTGTTTTTGGTCACGGATATAATAATAAACATTATCAACCGCGCAATGCGAAACACCAAACACACCGAAACCTCGTTGCCAAATGAATTTTTCGGAAATCAAATTATTGCTATTGACAAAATAAGAGCTACTACCATTATTTCACTTGAAATCTTAAAAAGATTATAATATAATCATTTAACTGATTAAATATTCGTATATTTAAATAAAAGAAATGTATGAAAAAGGAAATTGAAGTGAAGGGAATAACTCTTAGACTTTTTACACAAGAAAATGATGATTTCATCTCTCTTTCTGACATGATAAAAGCTAAGGATGGAGATTATTTCATTTCAGATTGGTTGAGAAACAGAAATACAGTTGAATTTCTTGGTTTTTGGGAGAAGCTAAATAACCCAAATTTTTATTGTGGCGAATTTGACATAATTAAAAGTCATGTGGGGTTAAATAATTACCGTTTGAGTGTTAAGGAATGGGTTGAAAAAACAAATGCGATTGGAATAATAGCCAAAGCTGGTAGATATGGAGGAACATACTCTCATATGGACATAGCGCTTGAATTTGGCATGTGGATAAGCGCTGAATTTAAAGTTTACCTGATTAGAGAATTTAAACGCCTTAAAGAAGCTGAATCTAATCAACAATCCATCCAATGGTCGGTTCAACGAATGATTTCAAAAATAAATTACCATATTCATACAGATGCAATAAAGGAAAATTTGATTCCTACTTCTTTATCCACGGAACAGGTAAAAATGATCTATGCAAATGAAGCAGATTTATTGAATGTGGCGCTTTTTGGCATAACGGCACAAGAGTGGAAAAAACAAAAACCCAATTTGGATGGAAATATTCGTGATCAAGCAACCTTGGAACAATTGGTTGTTCTTAGTAATATGGAAAGCATCAACGCTCTTTTGATTCAACAAAACATTTCTTCGGAAGAACGAATTTTGCAACTGAATCAAGTTGCCATTTCGCAGATGAAATCACTTTTGACGGCTAAAGGAGTGAAGCTTTTGGAAAACAATAAATAATCCAATTTCACATCATGAAACCCATGTAATTCCATGAATTTGATGTATTCGTTTTCGAATGTTCGTTTTTGTCCGTGGAAATAAAAAATTCACTTCACCCTACCATTCCTTAATTCTAATCAACTTAGACCACCTCGCATTTGTGTAAGGAAAAACCACTCTGCCGAAAATAGGGTAGAGAATTCTGGTAAAAAACTGTGCTGTTTTGTAAATCTTCCCTAATTGCCAAGTAACTGAAATGTGCTGAACACCATCCTTTGTGAGAACAACATAGTTTTTCGAATAATACGTTGGTAAAACATCTAAAACTCCATCCGGTCCTGGGAATTCATGTAGAACTCTACCATGAGATAAATCACTGGATTTTTTCGTGAAATGTTTTCGGAGCTTTTTCCATCGCTTGTTTTTTATACAAGTACAAACGTTGCAATTCTTAGAACATGCTTTACTAGAGAATAGATCTATTGTGAAATCATCCTTTTGCATGTGAATGGTAGTATACGGAGAGTAAATTCCTTCTCGAGGCAGTTCCAGTCGATTCAATGAATCTTGAAAAAATTGACCTTTCTCCCTCGAATAGAAAAAGTGTTTGGCTAGGGAGTCTGTATAGGGATTGTAGTGAACCAACACTTGATAATCTTGAATTGGAAGATTAGGCACCTGATAAGATGATTCTACGTGTTTAAATTGATTTTTCCGATCATTCAAAAAAATGGGAAAGGTATAGGATTCCTTCGGGTCTAAATTTACAATGGATGGAAAACCTCGATAGAGAGTAGTATCCATTTCCAATTCTATAGGATCTGAATATACTTGTTCGTAAAAGTCACCTGACCCGGGAAAAATTCCTGAACTTGAACTCGATACTTTATACCACTGCAATTGGAGTATTCTTTTTCCTCGGT
>JBIKQS010000167.1:0-5559 GCA_044349575.1 Crocinitomicaceae bacterium | reverse complement strand
AACTTCGCTTGATTCGGTAGAAAAAATCGGACTCGATTGTGCGATAATTTGGGGAGAGAAAGACGAGGTATTTGCTTTATCTGAAGGAAAAAAGTTAGCCGAAGCGCTTCATGCAAAGTTTGTAGTAATCAAGAGAGCTGGACACATTGTAAATCTCGAAAAGAGCAAAAAATTCAATAAAATACTTGTCGATCTCTTGGAAAAGAAATAAAACTCGATAAAATAATTGTAAAAAGAAATCCTAATGAAAAGACAAATTCTACTATTAATTATTCTGATTTCGGGTCTTCCTATCTATTGGGCTATTCAGGGTTACCAAACAAAGCAAAGTGTTGTATTAACTCAAGCTCCTCATTCAAAGTTATCCGGTTCTGCGAAGATGCAAAACAAAGTCAAAGAGAACATTCGTTTTAATTTCACGGCAGTCAGGATAGACACTTTCAATGAGACTGTTGAAATTAAGGCTTCACTGACCAACGACAACGCAGATACTGTTTATTTTCTATCTACTTCGTGCGACGGAGAACAGTATTCGCTCCGTTACGACACAACAAAATTTGTTTTGACGCCTCACATTCTTTGCAACAAAAGCATCCCCCAATTGATAAATATAGCGCCAAAAGGAAAACATAACTTTAAAGCACATTTCAGATGTAGTAACAATGAGACTAAAATTAAATTGGGGTTTGACTTCTATTCAGTTGATCAATCTTTTGTCAAAACAAATAAGAATTTAGGCAACATCAATATATTCAATAGACCCAATGACGAACAGACAATAATATGGGCAGACGAAAAGACTGTGGAATAAAAAATACTTATATCAGAGCTTCGCTCTGAGAATGAGCAATAATGCAAAAAGCAGCAGATCTGTTGTTAAATAATGAACACAATGTTTCATGATTTATGAAAGTAAATTTTTACCTTAGTTACAACTTGCCTCGAGAGGCTAAGCGAACAAACTTTAGTCTTATGTAGGCTGAATGAGCTGCATTGTTCGCTGGTCTACATTTTAATTAACTAACAAGAAATCAATGGGATTTGGTTTTAACTTATTTGGTTTTCCATTACTTATTCTGGCTACAGTTGGACTGCTCATTTATTTTTTTGTATCGCAAAAGAAAATTGCCTTAATAATTCTTGGCGGACTTTGGGTATTGACAATTTCGGTTATTATTTTAAATTTAATTGTAGACTATAACCGGACACCCATTCGTTTGACAAAGAACGACATCGTTGGCGAATATCGAATTGACACAACATTTTACCCCGGTGCCAACGCAAAATGGCAATACGACCATTACAAATTTTACATTACCAACAAAGACAGTATTTTATTCATAGTGATGAAAGAAAAAGAAATTCCACGAACGATTTATAAACATAAAATTAAATATTCAAAAATTCCACCTAAGTTATGGTCAGTTGTTGCCGATACAACACATCATCTAATTCTAAATCAACCGACACTTTACAGAGGACACGATAAATTTTATTACGTATTTCATTCCGAAAAATTTGGAAATATGTTTTTTAGAAAATTGCAGAAATAAAGCTGTGTGTAAACCTATAGCAGAGAAGATCAATAACCTGTAACTAAACTTTGTAAATTGAATTGTTTGTAATAACTTTGTAATTACATAAAATATTAGTCATGGAAATTTCGATTATTAAAATTGGGAATTCAAAAGGGTTACGATTAACCAAAGCAATTCTTGAAAGATATAACATCACCGACAAAATTGAATTGATTCTTGAAAAAGGACAAATTATTTTGCGCCCAATTTCTGAACCACGCTCAGGATGGGATAAATCATTTCAAAAGATGCATGAAAATGGAGATGACCAACTTTTTTTGGATGATGTTTTTGAAGATGAAAACTTTGACGAATGGAAATAAAACAGTATCAAATAGTTTTGGTTAATCTTGACCCAACTTTGGGTAGTGAGATTCAAAAAACAAGACCATGTGTTATTGTTTCACCGAATGAAATAAATGACAATCTAAGAACTGTTATCATCGCACCTATGACTTCTACGAGTAGAAAATATCCAACCAGAGTAAAGGTTAAACACAATAATCAAGAAGGTTGGGTCGTAATTGATCAAATAAGAACAATTGATAAAATTCGTGTTGTAAAAAAGTTTGGTTCGCTTACAGAAAAGGAAATAAATGAATGTAAACGTGTGATTCGAGAAACATTCGTTGACTAATACACATTTGCATATAGTTATCTAGTGAAAGAGTTGGCATCGTTTTTTAGAAAATTGCAGAAATAAAGCAATGCCTCCAGCCTATTAGCGCAAATAAAGATTCCTAATTTATGAAGGTGAATTTTAATTTAGCTATGAACTTACCTTATAAGTTCTAGTGAACAAATTCTTGTTGGCATCATGATTGGATTGGTGCAGGAGGTCAATTTAAAAGCAAAAATTTTTAGTAGATTAGATCGAATGAAAAACATACTGTCAGGATTATTATTCTTTTTACTTAATTTCCATTGTTTCACGCAGAATATAAAGGAGCTTGAGCACGAATTGAGTTTTTATAAATCTGGTGAAGAATGGGGGAATAAAAAACTTATTGCTTTTCAGTTATTAGAAATTGATAAACTAAATGAAAGTGCTATTAATTACTTAGTTGAAGTCTATGGTAGAAATAATCAAAAGGATTCAATTAGTTTTTTGTTTGATAGATTAATAAAAGAGAATCCTAAAAATCCTGTACCATTTCTAATTAGAGCAAAAGAGAGTAATGCCCGTTTTGCAGGATTAAGCTTTACTCAACAAATAAACTTTTTAAAAGAAGCATATAGGCTCGATAGCGTAAATGTGGAAGCCATGTATTCTCTGGGCAATTTGTATTATGAACTTTTCATTAATGAATTTAAAAAAGACAAGAAATTGACCAATCTTGATTATTATGCTTCAAATTCAATCAACTATTTTTCTATCCTTTACAATCAAAGTGAAAGATACAAGGAGATTCTAAATTTTCCTTTGATACAACTTGCAAATTATACGCGAGACTTCAGGAAAAAACAACTTTATGAAAATAATAAAATTCAGACATCTTATTTTCCAATATCTGCTTTTGTAGATTTACCAAAAGATTGGAAGACGAATTACACAGTTAATGTAATTAATTATGTATCAGATTCAGAATTTAAAGTATCAGGAGTTGAGTCAGCCCTTTTTCATATTGATTGGTACGCAACATATCTAAAGGCCTTAGAAGAGCCAATTTTAAGTGATTCATTGACGACAAGTATATATCGATTTACTTGGTTAAGATCCTTTCACAATCCTATTGTAATTGGTATAGAAAATAAACATGACTCAATAACATTATATTGGAAAGTTTGTGATGGGGAAGGTGGCTATGAACCAAGCGAAATAGTAGAAAACAAGAGTAAGGTATTATCAATAAAAGAGTGGAATGATATCGGAGCAAGTATCAATTCAATTAATTTTTGGAATATTCAGACTACGAAAAGCGGAATACCTAGAACAGATGGAGCACAATGGATTTTAGAAGGAAAAAAACTCGGGAAATATCATGTTGTTGATAGGTGGTCTGGTGGAGCAATTAAGAAAGTATGTTTGAAACTATTAGAACTTACAGATTTAAAGATAAATCAAGATGATATTTATTGAAAAAGAAAAAAATAGCTTCCAAAAGTGTAAAAAATCCCCAGTTCTTAAAGCTTCTAATTGTTTGTAGCCCCGCATCATCTTTTGTGGTATATTTACTATTAAATAAATGAGTTGTATGTTTAATCTCCTCAAAAAAAGTCAGAATTAAAATTCACAAAGAAGAACAAAGCGTTGTTTACTTCCATTTTGACTGATATTTACACAATTTTACGTGACAATGCTTACACGCATCAAGCAAACTGGATAATACAAATTTTAGCGTGTGTAGAAAAGGAAAACGCAGTGGACTTTAAAAAGAAGGTTATTTCCGCTGAATTGCTTGGTGGATCAGGATCAGTAATAGATGTTTGTATTGCTGAGAAGGAAAAGATGGATAGGCTGAACGAATTAATGAACTCATTTTTAAAACTGACTGTAGATTCAGGATTAAATGATCGATTGATAAAATCCCGAATAATTAAGAAATGATAACCTAAAACTAATTAAATTTAACAGTCTGAACAACGCAATTCAATGCAGCAAATGAGCATGCAGATTTTAGTTGAAAACCGTTATAAAATCGTGTTTAAAAAACAGACAAGACACATTGAAAATTTATGGGAAAGGGATTTATAATACTTTTGTTTTCACTAATGTTGCCAACAACAATCGTACTGCTTCTGGCTTGGTTAGTGACCTATTTAAAATGGAAAAAACATACTCCCTTTTTTATTTTACTCACTTTTTGGGGCCTTTTTATCTTCGGAACAGGACTATTGTGGTTAATAGAGCCCTATTTAAGACCAATGATTTTAACACAAAAAGATATCATTGGTAACTATGTAATTGATAAAGATAAATTCCCTGGAAAACAGGCAGATTGGCAATATGAAAATTTCAAGTTCACAATTACGGAAAATCAAGAACTTATATTTAAATCGAGAATTTATAACAAGGTATGGAAATCTGATACAGTTAAAATCTCCTATTCTTCGGGTTATTTCGACTTAGAAAGGGATGAGTACTGTAATAAAAAAATTAGAATACATTCAGACTCTACAAATCATCATATCATTAGGGATAATCCTACATTGTACAGGCAAAGTTTTGGTCGATTTTATTACGTTTTTAAATCTGAAAAATTTGGAAATGTATTTTTCAAAAAGGACGAATCGACAGACTAAGTGGGTCAACAAAATGTAAATGTAGAAACTTTGATAAAGTCAAGTAAGCAAAACGGAGAATCCGTATTTTGAAAAAAAATCGGTTCCTTTGCTTACTGCGAAACCTGTAATATTATGAAGAAGATTATCAAAATGCCCAAAATAATTTTGACTCATGGTCTGACAGCGGTTTTGTTATTTATTGCTAGTTTTTTCATCAGTAATAACTTAGATATTTCGACACACGATGCTTACCATACAATGAGTAAATCACTTTTAATCGTTGCAATGGCTATGCTTTTTGGGGTGTTTGCAGCCACAGTTTGGGGAATTGAAAAAATACACAGATCATTAAGTCCCTTGTTAAATTGGCTTCATTACGGAATTACGATAACTTGTATTCTAATAACCGCATATGTAAGTATAAGTTCGACGAGCCAAACAAGCACTTTTGAAGATTATAGTGTTCTAGATCAAATAGGTGAAAACGAATCGCAGATGTCAATGAATGAATGGCTTGCAATTACAATGTCAATCTTTATCCTGTGTCAATTATTGTTTATAATTAATGTTATTCGAGCATTTGTTATTCAAAAGAAAAGTAGTTGATGACTTTTTACTGTAATTACCAGTTGCTCTGCATTTAACAATAAAATGATACTCAATTCACAAAATAACATTGCCAAGCGTCAAAACGAATTATTACCATTTTAAAATTAGGTCATGCAGATAATAAAATTCATCCTGTTGTTTTCTTTGG
>JBIKQS010000166.1:0-5575 GCA_044349575.1 Crocinitomicaceae bacterium | reverse complement strand
TAAGGGAGCTAAATTACAACGCGCTTTAATTCAGTTCTTTTTGGATGAAGCTGAAAGTGCAGGTTACACGGAATACATTGCTCCATTTATGGTAAATGAGGCTAGTGCTACAGGAACCGGTCAACTTCCTGATAAAGAAGGACAAATGTATCATACTCCAGCAGATGATTTTTATTTGATTCCAACAGCTGAAGTTCCTTTGACGAATATATACAGAGATGTAGTATTGCCTTCAGAGGATTTTTCAATTAAACTAACGGGTTATACACCTTGTTTTAGAAGAGAGGCTGGATCCTATGGAAAGGACGTTCGTGGCTTAAATCGCCTTCATCAATTTGATAAAGTTGAAATTGTGAGAATAGAACATCCATCTAACACAGCAAGAGCTTTAGATGAAATGGTCGAGCATGTTAAAAATTTATTGGATAAGTTAGGTCTTCAATTTAGAATCTTGCGTTTGTGCGGAGGTGATATGGGGTTTGCTTCGGCTCTAACTTATGATTTTGAAGTGTTTTCGGCGGCACAACAAAAATGGTTAGAGGTTAGTTCGGTTTCTCGTTTTGATACCTTTCAATCAAATCGTCTAAAATTAAGATTTAAATCAGAAGATAAAAAAACACAATTGTGCCACACTTTGAATGGATCAGCCCTAGCATTACCGAGAATTTTGGCTTCAATTCTTGAAAATTTTCAAGATGAAAATGGTATTCAAATTCCAGAAGTTTTGCATAAATACCTAGGATTCACCAGAATTGATTAATTATGAGGTACTTTGTATTCGCATCTTTATTGATTTTTCTTACTTACTCATGCTCAGACATTAAAAAAAATGAAAGACTTGAGCGTATTGCAACTATGGAAAAAAGTTTGGACAGCCTGGAAAAAACTATGAAAGTTGAAAAAATTGATTCATTGCCTGATATGGAATTAGCCGCTCAAGGCGTTGAGTTAAGAATCAAGAATAACTACAAATTAGATACAATTAATCTGGAATTTGGTAAAAAAATGGACGCTTATAAAAGAATGAGAAGAGCCATCCCTAAATTAAAAGGAAATTGGGAAAAAGTTAAAAAGAGTATTATCGAAACGCGTAAATCTCTAAATAATTTAAAGACAGATATAGAGAATAACAGTGGAAAAAGAGAGAAATACGATGAGTATATAAAATTTGAACAAAATAAATTGAATCAAATTCGCTTATTGCTGACAGAATGCAAGGAGGTAAAGAAGAAAATACTAGATACATACACTAAGCTTCATGTTGAGTTAAATCAATTTTCAATGGAGTTGATTAAAGAAGGAAATAAATAGTTTTTATGCGAATTTGGATCATCTGTTTTTTCATTATTCTGGGTTTTACAGGATATTCTCAATCAGAGACAGATGTGCAATTGGCTCAATATTATTATTCCAATGGCGAATTCGATAAGGCTGTTGTATACTACCAAGGGTTGTACTCCAAAAGCCCGACAAAAGTATATTTTTTGCGGTATTTCGACTGTTTGGTTAAAACAAAAAATCGAAAAGATGCCGAAAAAATACTCAAGAAACAAATTAATTCAAATCGCAAAGATGTTGAGTTAAAAATCATCTTGGGCTTATTTTACGAAGAGGATAATAATTTAAAATCGGCAGAAAAAATATATAACGAACTTATTGATGAATTACCCCCTGTACCCAATCAAATTATCGAACTTGCAAACCTTTTTGTAAAGAAAAATAAGTTGGATTTAGCGTTAAAGTCGCTATCGAAGGGACGAAAACTATTGAAGGAATCGTATCCATTAAATGTCCAATTTGCTGAAGTATACGCATCATCTGGTGACTTTCAAAATATGTTCAAAGAATTGATTAACCTTTTGGATATAAGCATGACGAATCAATCATCTGTACAAAATACCTTGATGAGATTTGTAGATTTTTCAAACCAAGAGAGTAAAGAATATCAGACTTTAAAATCAATTTTACTTGAGAAAAGTCAGAAGAATGCGGAAAATTCAGTTTATGCAGAAATGTTAATCTGGTTTTTTATACAATCTGATAATTTTTCTGCAGGAGTTACTCAAGCAATTGCATTAGATAAACGCATGAATTCCTATGGTGAACGAACACTTGATGTAGGAAAAATTGCTTTAGAAAATCGCTCTTATGAGTTTGCCAGAAAAGCATTTAAGAGCGTAATGACTTATGGTGTTGATGCTCCTTTTTATACGGACGCTGAACGATTGAATTTGCAGGTTAGGTTTTTGGAATTAACAACAAACAGAAATTATTCACAAGAAGAAATAATAGCAACGATTGAAGAATACAAACAAGCCATAAATCGTATTAATAACAAACGAATTTCCTTTGATCTAGGTCTTGAATTAACGAATATACAAGCCTTTTATGGTAATCAATCAAGCCAAGCTATATCATTTCTCAATGAACTCATGTTGGTTTCCGGTATTACAGATATACAAAAAGCAGCTTGTAAGATGCAATTGGCAGATATACAAGTATTGACAGGTGAAATTTGGGAGGCCAGTGTTTTATACATGCAAATTGATAATGACTTTAAATATGAAGTAATAGGTCAAGAAGCCAAGTATAAGAATGCTCGCATTTTTTATTACGATGGAGAATTTGATTTTGCTCAATCGCAACTAAGTATTCTTAAAGAATCAACATCAAGGCTGATAGCAAATGATGCAATTCAGCTATCGACATTGATTACAGATAATTTTGGCTTAGATTCCAATTTTCAAATAATGGGCTGGTTCTCACAAGGGGATCTGCAGCTTGAACAACATCAATACGATAAAGCATTTGAATTGTATGATAGTGTTTTGCGAGCAGAACCAGGTCATTCATTGGAGGATGAAATACTTTTCCGAAAAGCAAAAGCGATGCAGCTTCAAGGTAAGTGGGATGAGGCAATTCCTTTTTTAGAGAAGATTGTTTCCAAGTTTGGTTCTGATATTTTGGCAGATGATGCTATTTTTAATTTGGCTGAGATTTATGAAGTACAAAAAAACAATAAAGAAAAAGCGTTAGAGTTTTATAAATCGATTGTCCTTAATTACAAGGGAAGTTTATTTTCCGCAGAGGCTCGAAAAAGAGTTCGATTGCTTCGAGGTGAAAAACTCTTAGAAGATGAAGAAAATTCTGATCAATAAATTTAGCAAATGGGAAAACTTGCTGTAATTCCAACGCCAATTGGTAATTTGGAAGATATTACCCTCCGAGCAATCAGATATTTGAATGAATGTGATTTTATTCTTGCGGAAGATACGCGCGTTACTAAAAAACTTTTAAATCATTTGAATATCTCAAAACAAGTTTATTCATTCCATATTCATAATGAACATCGTGTTTTAAACCAATTTATAGCAAGAATTCAGAGTGCTAATATGGTTGCTTTGGTAAGCGATGCAGGTACACCAGGAATTTCTGATCCAGGGTTTTTGTTACTACGAGCTTGTATAGAACAAGAAATAGATGTAGAGTGTTTACCCGGCCCTACGGCAGTTATACCGGCATTAGTAGTAAGTGGTTTTCCTACTGATAAATTTGTTTTTGAAGGATTTCTACCACATAAAAAAGGAAGACAAACCAAAATCCAAGAAATTTGTAAGGAAGAACGAACAACTGTGCTATACGAATCACCGCATAGAATACAGAAAATGCTTGTTCAATTTAAGGAATTTATTCATCCTGAAAGGCAAATTGCCGTGGTTCGTGAATTGTCTAAATTTTATGAAGAAATATGGCGGGGAAACATCGATGAACTTCTGCAAAAATCTCAGGAAAAAGAACTAAAAGGCGAAATTGTTGTTGTTGTATCAGCGTTATAAATAACTTGATTTTTTTTAACATTTATTTCCTTTTTTAATCTTTTTTAATAACTTGTGCCCTTAAACTATAAACTATGAAACACGTGTATTTTCGTTATTTATTTCTATCGATTTTTTCGGTAATATCTTTCTCCTCCTTTTCTCAGGTATGGGTTGAGATGATGAAAGATCCAAATGCTAATTTCTATGATATTCAAGCTGAATTTCAAGATTATTGGGCAGGAAAAACCATTCAAAAAGGAAAGGGTTATAAAGCATTTAAGCGTTGGGAAAATTACATGTCACCAAGAGTTTATCCATCGGGAAATATTACGATGCCCTCACAGACTTATAAAAACTATAAGCAATGGGAGGCTGATTTAGCTGCTGCGGGAATTCCAAAGTCTACCAATGGAAATTGGCAAATTATTGGACCTATTGGTAAACCATCTGGAGGAGGAGCTGGAAGATTAAACTTTATTCGTTTTGATCCAACAAATAGCAATACAATATGGGTTGGAGCACCTGATGGTGGGTTATGGAAAACAACCAATGGTGGTACTTCATGGACAACTAATACAGACCAATTAACAGTTATTGGTGTTTCTGATGTGGCGATAGATCCGTCAAATACACAAATAATGTATCTTGCAACAGGTGATTCTGACGGAAGTGATACGTTTAGTACGGGATTATTAAAATCCACAGACGGTGGGGCTACTTGGGTTACCACGGGCTTAAGCTGGAATGTAAATCTTGGTAGAACAATAGGAAGGGTTTTAGTTAATCCTACAAATCCACAGATTATTCTAGTTTTTGCGAGTAATGGAATTCATAGATCAACGAATGGTGGAACCTCATTTACTCAGGTTTCGACAACAGCTTTTTCCGATGGGGAGTTTAAACCAGGAGACCCAAATACAGTATACGCCTGCGGTACTTCCTTTAGAAGGTCTACAGACGGCGGGGCAACTTGGGGTACTGCAATAACTTTACCACTTACTGGAATAACAAGAATTGCAATGGCAGTAAGCGCGGCAAATCCTGCTTATGTATATTTGTTAGCAGCAAATAATACAGATAGTGGCTTCAAGGGGTTGATGCGTTCAACAAATAGCGGTACTGGCTTTACATCACGATCTACTACACCTAATGTTTTGGGTTTTGATAATGGAAATGATGCTGGAGGGCAAGGTTGGTATGATTTGGCAATTGCTATCTCACCTACAAATGCAGAAGAAGTGATTATTGGAGGTGTAAATCATTGGAGATCAACAAATGGCGGCTCAACTTGGACAATGATTTCTCACTGGTATGGTGGTTTTCAAAAACCATATGTACATGCTGATGTTCACGACATACAATATCTACCAGGTTCTGGAACAACTATTTTATCTGCAAATGACGGAGGTTTTTTCAAAACTACAAATAGTGGCTCCTCCTGGACAGACTTGAGTTCAAACCTTGCAATAGCCCAACAATATCGCTTCAGTTTATCTACATCTTCTGCAAATTTAATTCTTGCGGGACATCAAGACAATGGAACTAATAGAACTTCTACAACCAGTCTAACTGCATGGACTGAAGTTGGGGGAGGAGATGGTATGGATTGTTTTATTGATCGAACAAATAACAACAGACAAATATCTTCGGTGTACTATGGTGATTATGCAAGAACATTAACAGGAGGAACGACATTTGCTGATATTGCAGATCCTGCTGGTCAGGGAGAGTGGGTGAGTCCTATAAAACAAGATCCA
>JBIKQS010000165.1:0-5580 GCA_044349575.1 Crocinitomicaceae bacterium | reverse complement strand
GCTCCTTATGATGTTCATGTGGCAGTTTTAGATAAAAGAGATCCAAACGGAACGGGTCAAGAAGCGCCAATTTGGGATTCATTAAACGTGAAAGGAGATGGTTTTTACAGCCCTGTCTATAACACAAGTAATGCTTTTTACTGGAATGGAAATGATGCAGTAATGTTAGCCAAAGGAACTTTACCTGCTAACCCTGCTACATTAATTAATGCTACTAACGTTCCTAATTTCGCAATCATTGATATTTTTGGGAAAATTGGTGAAAATCCTGCAAATGAAACAGGTTCTGCCGCAGGAAATGACGGCGCATGGTCAACTGGGTTTCCATACAGCACAGGCCTTGGTGTCCTTGTAACAAAAGACCATAGCATGTTAAGAAAGGCAACAATTAAAAAAGGGGTAACTACTCCGGTTTCTTTCTTTGACCCACTTTTAGAATGGGATACTATTCCACCGGTTACTTATTTATTTGATGCAAATGGAGACACAATTGTGAGTGTTAACGGTAACGCCATTCTTTTCGGAAACTGGTTTTCTTTAGGTGAACATGATTGTGCTTGTAACCCTGCATCAGTAAATGAAATGGCATTCACTAATTATTCTATTTTTCCAAACCCTACAGACGATGTGATTTCTGTTAAATTGGATGAGAATATTCAATCTTTGACGATTACAAATAGTTTAGGTCAAACCGTTTGGACTAAAGAAGCTTTGAATAAAGGACTATATACAATTGAGTTGCCAAAATATGCGGGTGTGTATTTCGTGCGATTGGTTTCAAATTCAGGAACTAGCTCAACAGAAAAGATTCTTGTTAAGTAACCTACTTTTTTGTTCATGAAAATTCTTTTTGGACTTCTACTTGTTTTATCAACAGGTCTTGTGTTTTCTCAAAAAGGCTCGATCAGGGGGAAAATAATTGATAATTCAACCGATTTACCCGTTGCTGGAGCAAAGGTAAATATCGATAATAAGTACCGGTCGTTTTCAAATCCTGATGGGATTTATGAATTAGCCAATGTTCCGTTCGGCGAATATACGATGGTCATTTCCATGACTACATTCGATACGGTTCGGGTAAAAATTAAAGTTAATTCATCTTCAGTTGAGAAAAGTGTAAAAATGGGAGGGAGTGTTGAATTCGCTGAAATTGAAGTAATTGGTAACATGGTGAAAGATAATGTTCCGATTGCTGTAACTAAAATTCCTACCCAGAAAATCATTGAGGAACTTGGTTCAAGAGATCTACCTATGCTTTTGAACGGAACAGCAGGTGTTTATGCCACAACGCAAGGTGGAGGTGATGGTGATGCTCGAATCAATGTTCGTGGTTTTGATCAGCGAAACGTAGGAGTTATGATTGACGGTGTTCCTGTAAATGACATGGAAAACGGAGCTGTTTATTGGTCAAATTGGTTTGGATTAGATGCCATAACTGCTCAAATGCAGGTGCAACGTGGTTTGGGAGCTACCAAAATTGCCATGCCTTCTATCGGTGGTACAATTAATATCCTTACGCAAGGTATTGGCAACAAAAAAGGCGGGATGTTCAAACAAGAATATTCCACCGGTAACATGCTTAGAACAACATTTTCTTATAATACCGGTATGACCAAAAGCGGATGGGGACTAACTGTTTCTGCTTCTTACAAACAATCAGATGGTTGGGTATTTGGAACCCCAAGTCAAGGGTTTTTTGGCTACGGAAAACTTTCCAAAAAAGTAAAAAATCATTTAGTAACTCTTTCTGCATTTGCCGCTCCTCAATGGCATGGACAACGGTCTTTTTTTCAGGCAATTCAATATTTTAGCGAAGATAAAGCGCGTGAGCAGGGTGTTGTAGTTGATACCAACACACAGTTTTATGACATGGGGATTCGTTTCAACCAACATTGGGGGTATCGAACAAACGAAAATGGCAAGAGAGAAGTGTTTAATGAGCGTAGAAACTTTTATTCAAAACCTCAAATTACCTTGAAAGATTTCTGGAAAGTAAATGATAAATTATCCATTTCGAATTTGGCTTACATGTCAATTGGTCGTGGTGGTGGCACGAATATTTTTAACTCAGGAGCTCTTTTGCGTGATAGCAATGGATTAATAGATTGGGATAAAATAGAACAAGAAAACAGAGTGAGTTCTCTTTTTGGAACTCCGAATGTCGACATAGGTTATTCCCCCACCGAAATAAAATCTTCTCAAGTGCTTTTGGCAAGTATTAATAATCATTTTTGGGTGGGTTACTTGGGTCAATTCAATTACAACGTGTCCAAAAATCTTGAGGTTTCCGGTGGAATAGATTTTCGTTATTACGAAGGACGCCATTACCAACGCATTGAAGATTTGCTAGGTGGAGATTACTTTGTTGATAAATTAGATAAAAATGCTTCGACTGTAATGAAACGTGTTGGTGATCGCGTAGCGAAGAATACATTTAATGCTGATCGCGATGGATTAGTGCAATGGTCAGGTGCATTTGGACAAGTTGAATATTCCGGCGAGAAATGGTCATATTTTGTTAATTTATCCGGAATACTGAATGGCTATCGGGGTGTGGATTATTTCCAAAAACGCAAACTAGTTCTGCCTGACACAATACTTTATCTCGGATATTCAGAAGTTCCGAATACAACAAAATGGGTTTCTGATAGTATTATTTACAATGGTCAATTGTACACGGCTAACAGCCCTGGGCTTGAATACCAAAAAACAGCTTGGAAATTTTTACCTGGCTTTACATTCAAAGGTGGTGCAAGCTATAAGTTGGATAAATTTTCCAATGTGTACTTAAACCTTGGTTATTTGAATCGAACGCCTCAATTTTCCAATGTAATTGACAATAATACCAATAGCTTTTTCGGAGAAATCGTTAATGAAAAAATTCAAGCATTCGAAGGGGGGTACAACTTTGCAAATAAGGTATTTGGAGTAAACTTCAATGCGTATGCCACTAATTGGAAAAACAAGCCTTTCCCATATGGTGTTCAAGTTCCAGATCCACAAGATCCAACGGAATTTATCCGAATCAACATCAACGGGATGGATGCAGTTCATTTAGGTGGAGAAATAGATGTTGCTTACAAGTTCAATAAAAAACTATCTACTGAACTTATGTTCTCATACGGTGATTGGTTTTGGAACTCAAGCAAAACTATTTTCATACCGCAATACGATTCTCTTGAATTTAGTTTCGACGCTAAAGGAGTTCACGTGGGTGATGCGGCACAAACCGCTTTTTCGGCAGCAATTCGTTATGAACCTATAAAGAATATGTATGTTCGAGTTCAAGGACAGTTCTTCGACCGTTATTATGCTAATTTTGATCCGTTTTCGCTTCAAGGTTCAAATGGAGGAAGAGATTCTTGGAAGATACCATCGTATTATTTGGTAAACCTTTTTGCAGGTTATAAAATAGAGTTCAAAAATTCTGCCTTGCTATTAAATGGTTCAATTACAAACCTTCTCAATTCAGTATTTATAGCTGATGCAACTAACAATGCAAATGATATATACGATAATTTCGATGCAAAATCAGCAACAGTTATGTTTGGTCAAGGTTTTCGATTTAATGTTTCAATAGGTCTTCAATTTTAATATATAACAATGAAAAAATTTATTTTAACTGGTTTACTTGCAATAAGTTCAATTATGACTTTTGCACAAACCATTGCTGATGCTCGAAATATGGGTATCGGACAAACTGTTACCGTTCGTGGCATTTCTGCCAATGGTTCAGAATTAGGAAATATCCGCTATTTACAAGATGGCACTGCAGCAATTCCGGCATTTGGAAATAATTTAAGTTCTATCCAGCGTGGTGATTCAATTACTGCAACAGGAGTACTTTTCGATTTTAGTGGTTTGTTAGAAATATCACCAACAAGTAGTTTTATCAACCACGGTCAAGTTGGTGTCCCAACCCCTCAATTAGTGCCATTATCAGTAATTAATGAAGCTATAGAAGCACAATTGGTTCGTGTTGATAATGTGACGTTCGTTCAAACTGGAAATTTTGCTACCGGAAATAGTACAGTTCAAATTACGGATGGAACAACAACATTGGATGTCAGAATTAATGGCTCTACAAATATTGATGGTACTGCAATTCCTTCTGGTCCAATTTCAATTGTTGGTCTTGTGGGACAATTTAACACAAATTATCAACTTGTGCCAAGAGATTTAAATGATATTTTTCCATACGTAGCCCCAGCGCGTGAGATCAACGTTAAAATGGGTGGTTTAACTGTTTTGAATAATGGAACATACGTTGTTGGAAATGTAGCCTCAACAAATGTTACGATTGAAAATTCTGGCTCTCAAAACTTAACGATTTCAGCTACTACCTTGAGCGGTGCAAATGCAGGTGATTTTAGCGGAACTTTCACAGGGACTGTAGCTCCAACAAGCAGCCAATCATTTACTTTAAACTTTGCACCAACAGGAACAGGAACTCGAACTGCAACCTTAAGTATTGCTAACGATGATAGCAATGAGAATCCTTATGTCATAACATTGTCAGCTGTTGGAACAGATAATTTAGCAACTGAACCAACTTCGAATCCAACAGGATTAACATTTCCTTTGGTGAAAGCATATACTGTTGGGGGTCAATATAATGCTGGCGTGAATGCAGAAAAATACATTGTTTTATGGAAAACTGGTTCTGCAATTACAGGTGTTCCAACTGACGGCACAACGTATAAACGAGGTGATGTAGTTGGTGATGCTAAAGTTGCATATATCGGAAGTGGAATGAGCTTCACCCCTCGTCATGTGATCGCAAACCAAAACTATCATTTTGCAGTCTATGCATTTAACGGTCCTGACGGGTTTGAAAACTATAAAACTACAGCTCCGGCAACTGGAAACGTAACAAGTCAAGGACAACAAATTGGAAATTATTACAATGGAATTAATTCAAACGCACCAACTTTTTTAACGAGTTTATCTGCTTTGATCAACCCACATAATTTTGTTTCTTATTTCAATTACAAAACAACCATGATGAATCAATTTGAGATTCGTGATACAACAGCCGGTCAGTCGTATGTTTTATGTGTTTATTCAGGTGAACGTAAAGTATTTAATGACCCTTTTGATTGGACAGCTGTTGGATATTCTCGTGAGCACACCTATTCTCATTCATGGATGCCAACCTTCCCGGCAGACAATCCTGAACAAAAGGAATACAACGATCAACATAATTTATACCCTACAAACCTTCAAAATGCGAATACCCCGAGAAGTAATTTACCAATGGATATAATTACTGGAAATACGGTTTTTTCTTATTTGAATTGTGCAGTAGGATATCGTGCTGACGGTCAATTATGTTTTACTCCGAGAGCGGAACAAAGAGGAAATGTGGCAAGAGCTATGTTTTATATGGCAACTTGTTACAACGGTCAATTAGGTAATAATTGGCAACTTCCAACAAACCAAAATCAAGAAGTATTAAAACAGTGGCATTACGCTGATTTGCCTGATAATTACGAAATTGCTCGAAATGAATTCATTTATTCACTTCAAAACAATAGAAATCCATACATCGATTCAACTGATTTTGTATGTCATGTTAAT
>JBIKQS010000164.1:0-5614 GCA_044349575.1 Crocinitomicaceae bacterium | reverse complement strand
GTCCGCCTTTTGGCCCGCCCGTATTATTTACTAAAATTGAAATACTATTTCCTTCTAAAATATAGTTGTTTATGATTTCCTTTAGCTCATAAGGTTTTGAAAAGTCGGCAACCAGGTAATGATGTTTTTGACCACAATCGTTGGGTAATTCAAGAAGTGTGTCTTTCAATTTGTCCTCATTTCTTGCAATGAGACAAATAGTTGCACCCATTTCTGCAATTTTCAGGGCACTTTCTTTACCTATTCCTTGTGTGCTTCCACAAATCAGGGCGGTTTTATGAAGTAATGATTTCACGTGTTGCTATTTTTTCACTGCTAAATTAGAAAGAAAATATGGCTATCTTTTAATCACGATTATTTTCTTTTCCAATGTTAAGAAATTGTATCCTCGGCTTAATAATATATTAATGTTTCTTTAACCCCTTTGTTACCTTGAAGAGATTACTTTGCAGCTGATTTAATTAAACAGATGAAAAACATTTTACTTTCCCTTTCTTTTTTAAGTATTTCTTTTGGAATTTTCTCTCAATTTGGTGTATTAAGTGGCGTTGTGGTAAATAAAACCACAGGTGATAAAATTGAAATGGCACGCATTAAAATTGAAGGTATCAATAAGGGAGGATTTACGGATAGTACAGGTTCATTTTCTATTCAAGGGGTAAAAGCTGGGGTTTATACCATTACTTGTAGCGTTGATGAAATGGGATCAGATACCCTAAGAAATATAACAATCAATTCAAACGAGACAACCACTATTGATTTTCAATTCAAAAGTTCTATCAAGACCTTAAAAGATTTTAAAATTACCGTTGAAAAAAATAAAGAAACGGTAAACGAAACCGAAAAAATGAAGCAAAAAAACCCTTCAGTTATTGAAATAATCGGTAAAGAAACTTTTAATAAATCACCCAATTCTAATGCTGCTGAAATTTTCAAGCGTGTGAGTGGAGCTAGTGTACAAGACAATAAGTTTGTTGTAGTTCGTGGTTTGAGTGATCGTTACAATTTTGCATTGATAAACGGAGCTGCACTTCCGAGTTCTGAGAGTGATCGAAAGGCCTTTTCATTTGATTTGTTTCCAGCGAATATGATCGATAATTTAATGATTACCAAGTCAGCAACACCTGATCTTCCGGGTGAGTTTGCGGGCGGGGTGATAAATATTAATACAACGGAGCCTAAATCTAAAAACTTTCAAAACATTCAAATTACTTCGGCATATAATACATTGAGTACATTTAAGGATTTTAAAACGTATGAAGGTTCTTCAACGGATTTTTTAGGATATGGAACTTCCGCTAGAGCAATTCCTGATGGTTTACCTTCTACCGAAGAATTCAATGCATTGACCAATCAACAAAAAGCAGAGTATGCAAAAAAGATTAATACCTCTTGGGGCTCCAAAAATCGTTTAGCTCTTCCAAATTTCAATCTCCAATATTCATTAGGTCGAACAATTAAAATCAAGGATTCTACCACGTTGGGATACGTTTTGGCATACAGTTATCAAAATAATTTCTCAGCCAATCAAGTGATTAGAAGAGAATTCGAGGAACAATCAACAGGGGTAATTACCAAAAATGAATTGTTGGATTCAGCTTACACGCAATCAATTGTGAATAGCGCCATGGCGAACTTTAAATACACTTACGGATATAAAAACACCATACAATTTAAAAATTTATATACAGTTAATTCAGACGATAAAGTTAATATCCGAAATGGGAAGCGTGACATGGATATAGAATCGGTTTATAATGAAAAATCAACAAATTTCTGGTATACGCAAAGCAATTTAATTACGTCCCAACTAGTAGGTTCGCACGAGAGCAGATCAAAATACAAGTTTAATTGGGTTGCCGGTTTTAGCAATGTGAAACGGGATATTCCGTTCTTAAGAAGAACTGTTTACCAGCAAGTTGATACTACTTTGCCTTATTTTGCTGTGGTGCAAAATAATGATATTTCAACTTTAGGAGCGGGAAATATGTTTTGGTCAACCTTAACAGAAAATAACTACAACGCAAAATATGATGTGGCCAAATTGTTTGAGGTAGGTAAAACAAAAAATGAGGTGAAAATTGGCGGAATGCATCAATACAGGACACGTTCTTTCTCTGCAAGAAATTTAGGGTTTTCAAAGTACGATCCCATGGGAAGTGCAAATTTTAATTCAAGCCTTTTGTTATTGCCGGGTGATCAAATATTTAATGCAGAGAACTTAGGAGAAATGGCTGATGGTCAAGGAGGATTTAAGTTAGAGGAAGGAACTAATGTGGATGATAGTTACCAAGCATCCTCTTTTCTAAATTCAGCTTTTGCCATGGTTGATTCTAAATTATCTGAAAAATTAAGAATAATTGCCGGAGCTCGATTTGAAGCGTATAATCAAGTATTTAAGTACGTTGAATTTGGATCAAATCTTCCGCAAAATATAGACACAACAGTACTTGATGTTTTACCTTCAATTAATATCGTTTATTCGCCAATTAAAAAATTAAATTTACGTTTTAGTGCCTCGCAAACAGTATCCAGACCAGAGTTTAGGGAATTAGCACCATTTGCATTCTACAACTTTTTGACAGATAATTTAACGTCTGGAGATCCAACTTTACAGAGAGCTAAAATCAACAATTTTGATTTCAGAACTGAGTATTATCCTGGTAAGGGTCAGGTAATCAGTATTTCAGGATTTTATAAACAATTTTTCAGTCCCATTGAATTACTTCTTCGAACTGGAACTAGCGGAACGCCTGAATTATATTACGATAATGTAGGAAATGTTGAAAGCTTTGGTACGGAGTTGGAATACCGCATGAACCTAGGTTTTATTCAACCATCAGACACAGGTTCGTTTTGGAAAAATTTCACAGTTTATACAAATGCAGCATTGATAAAGTCAAAAATGGATTTAAGTTCTTTTGCAGGACAGGCAGAGTATGTAGATAGACCGCTTCAAGGACAATCACCGTATTTAGTGAATGCAGGGCTTTATTTTACCGAACCAAAAACTCAGATTTCTTTCAATGCATCTTATAACGTTGTTGGTCAACGAATCGCAATTGCTGGTAGTGTTCAGGAACCTTCAGTGTGGGAAAATAGAAGACATGTGATTGACTTACAATTAGTGAAAAATTTCAATGAAAAATTTGAATTGAAATTGAATGTGAAAGATTTGCTTGCCCAAGATTTAACCTTTTTTCAAGACATCAACAAGAACAAAAAATACGATGTTGATGTAGATAATACGTGGCAGCAAATGAACTTTGGACAAACGATATCCTTGAGTTTGAAATATAATTTCTAACAAATAGCTTTTCGGTTTTTTACGCTATCTTTTTTGATTCATTTGATCTAACTATCCGATCTATTTCTTTGTATTATTACTCGTAAATGGGTAATGTTAATTTAGTGTGGTTAACATACATAGCTCTAGTGTTAAGTAAATGTTTATTTTTCTTAATAAACTCTTAAACAACATTTAAGACTGCTATAACGTGGCGCTTCCATATTAAGGGGAAATTTGCGTCAACTAAAATTTAATTTATGAAAAAGATTTATTTATCATTACTTTCTGCCTGTGTGACAATTGGGTTGCACGCGCAAGATGCCTTTTGGACTTCTACGACTTACAAAGGAGCTTTTCCTGTTACTGATAATACACCAGCGACAGATTGGACAGCGGGATGGTCAAATTTTAATCCTGAAAACGAAGTTTATCCGGCAACAACTCAAACGGTTTCTGCTGATGTTACTACGAATACAACGTGGTCTGGAGTTGTTTTACTTCAGAATAAAATCTATGTAAAAAACAATGCAACCCTAACAATTGCCCCTGGAACAATCATCCGTGGAGATAAGGTTACTCAAGGTACATTGATCATCACTAGAGGTGCTAAAATCAATGCGCAAGGTACGGTTACACAACCGATTGTTTTTACATCAAACGAACCTGTTGGTAATAGAAACGAAGGAGATTGGGGTGGAATCGTATTGTTGGGATTGGCGCGCAACAATCAACCTGGAGGCGTGGCAAACATTGAAGGAATTGTTCCAACAACCGATACGCAATATGGTGGTGCATTTGACAATGATAACTCTGGGACTATTAAATACGTTCGTATCGAGTTTGCAGGAATAGCATTAGAGCCTAATAAAGAAGTTAATGGAATTACTTTTGGTTCTGTTGGTTCTGCAACAACAGTTGATTATGTACAAGTATCTCATTCAGGAGATGATTCATTTGAATGGTTTGGGGGTACAGTAAATTGTAAACACATTATAGCATACAGAGGTTTAGATGATGATTTTGATACAGACTTTGGTTACAGAGGAAAAGTACAATTTGCGTTGTCAATTCGTGATAAAGATGTTTCAGATGCTCCAGGAGATTCTAATGCTTTTGAATGTGATAACGATGCTAATGGTACAACTGCAACACCTAAAACAAGACCAATATTTTCTAATGTAACATTAGTTGGACCAAAAGGAAATGGTTCAATAACCTTACCTGTAGGAGAGAAATTTGAAAAAGCTTTCCGATTAAGAAGAAATTCGGCTGTATCTGTTTTAAATTCATTAGTAACTGGTTGGGAAAAAGGACTTTCAATTGAGGGTGCTCCAGTAGTTGCTAATTTGAATGGAGACACAATGGTATTTGTGAATAATATTTTGACTAACTTTGCTACACCTTCTTGGACTTCAAACAATACAAATACTGTATTAAATTCAGGTGGAGCTACTACGGCATGGTATCAATCTTGGTGGGGTGTTGACGGTAACGATTCAACTCAAACTCTTGCACAAGTAAATTGGGTAAATATTTTTGCTCCGCTAGGGTCAACACCTGACGCTCGTTTAGCAAATGGTTCTGTTGCATCTACTGGGGCAACATTTACAAATCCTGTTTTCTTTAGTGTTGCTGCACCTACTGTAGCTACGGCTTCATTTACATACTGTCAAGGAGAATCTGCCCTTGCTTTAACAGCTACTTCTTCAACTGGAAATACATTAAGTTGGTATGATCAAGCAACTGGCGGAACTGCTTTAGCGGGTGCACCAACACCGGCAACTACTGTGCCTGGAACATATACTTATTATGTCAGCCAAAAAAATACAGCAGGTGATGAAAGTTCGAGAGTTGCAATTGTTGTAACTGTAAATGCTCTTCCAACTACTCCATCAATTACTGCTAATGGACCAACATCTTTTTGTACAGGAGGAAATGTAGAATTAACATCTTCATCAGCATCTGGAAACAATTGGTCAACTAATGCTACTACTCAATCAATTACTGTTACTTCATCAGGATCTTACAGTGTTACTGTGACAGATAACAATGGTTGTTCAGCATCTTCTAACGCAACAACAGTTAACGTAAGTAATGCACCGGTTCCAACTGTTACAGCATCTGCTACTCAGGCCTGTTCTGGTGATCAAGTTACCTTAACAGCTTCTGCATCTGATTCATATTCTTGGTCAAATGGTGCAACAACTCAATCCATCCAAGTTTCTACGTCTGGATCTTACACGGTTACTACGACAAATGCTGATGCTTGTGCGGGTGTAGGTGCGTCTGATGCAGTTTCTGTTACATTTACTGCCACTCCAACTG
>JBIKQS010000163.1:0-5686 GCA_044349575.1 Crocinitomicaceae bacterium | reverse complement strand
CATAACAAGCTCATCAAGCATAACAAGCTCATCAAGCATAACAAGCTCATCAAGCATAACAAGCTCATCAAGCATAACAAGCTCATCAAGCATAACAAGCTCATCAAGCATAACAAGCTCATCAAGCATAACAAGCTCATCAAGCTCGTTTAACTGAATTAGTTTGTCACTTCTCTTAACTCTCCTATTTGATAAATTCCAGCAAATTACTCCTAGACCTTATCGATTTATAGTAAATTTGTGACAGAGAGTATTAAATCAAGCAGAAAGCAAAGGTGAAGGTTGCATTATTTGGAAATCCGAATACAGGAAAAAGCTCTGTATTTAACATGCTGACTGGCTTACGCCAACAAGTTGGTAATTTTCCGGGTGTTACCGTTGAGAAGAAGAGTGGTACGTTTAAAATTGCTGAAAAAGAATTGACGCTCATAGATTTTCCGGGAACATACAGTATTTATCCTAGAACAAAAGATGAAGAAGTAGTTTATCAGGTAATGACTGATAAATCTTCTATAGAATATCCGGAACTCGCACTTGTGGTTCTCAATGCCTCTCAATTGAAACGAAATTTACTGTTGTGTTCGCAACTGTATGATTTAAATATTCCGTTAATTATCGTTGTAAACATGAGTGATATTGCACAACGAAAAGGAATTACACTGGATTTGCAAAAATTAGAATCTCTTTTTCCAGGTTCGGTGGTTGTTTCGACTAATGCGCGAATAGGATTAGGTAAAGATAGACTTCTAGAAGCCATTTCAATATTCAATTTTGAGAAACATAAATCTGAAAACAAGTCGATTATTGCCGAATTTGAACCGTCGCCCATCGATAATCTTTCAAAGCAAGTTTCAGAAACTAAAGCAAGAAAAAGTTGGATAGATAGCATTCTTCCCGCGTTACAGAAATACGAAGAGACAAAGACAACAACTCAGTCCAAACTTGACAAGATTCTCGTTCATTGGTTTTGGGGTTATCTCATTTTCATAGCTATTTTGTTAGTCGTATTCCAATTTATTTATGCCTTTGCTTCTTATCCAATGGACGCGATCGACATGGCATTTATTCAACTGTCTAATCTCTTACAAGACAATTTACCGGAAGGAATTTTTAGCAATCTGATTAGTCAAGGAATAGTACCGGGAATTGGTGGCGTGGTAATTTTCATCCCACAAATTGCACTTTTGTTCTTCTTCATTTCAATTTTAGAGGAAACGGGTTATTTATCGCGGGTTGTATTTATCATGGATCGAATCATGCGACCACTTGGATTGAACGGAAAAAGCGTTGTTCCACTTATGTCAAGCGTGGCTTGTGCGATACCTGGTGTAATGTCTGCGCGAACGATATCTGATTGGCGCGAACGACTTATTACAATTCTGGTTGCTCCTCTGATGAGTTGTAGCGCTCGAATTCCTGTTTACACACTTCTCATCGCGTTAGTAATACCTGATGAACCAATTTTTGGTTTTTTTAATTTAAGGGGAATTGTACTTTTCAGTTTGTATGCATTGGGATTGGTTTCTGCACTTGTGATTGCCTTTGTCTTGAAAAAAATTATTCGCACAAAAGACAAAGGATTTTTGGTACTTGAAATGCCTGAATTCAAAAGTCCACGTTGGCAGAATGTATGGATTACCGTTTATGAAAAAGTACGGATTTTCGTCTGGGATGCTGGAAAAGTGATTTTAGCCATCTCTGTTATTTTATGGGTGTTAGCGTCATTTGGGCCCGGTAATTCTCTTGAAAAGGCTGAACAAGATGCTACTGTTGAAATTGCAAAAAAATCGTGGAATGAAGACGAAAAAAATCAGTTTATAGCTTCTGCAAAACTTGAAAAATCGTATATGGGAATTATGGGAAAAACACTTGAGCCGATTATTGAACCCTTGGGATACGATTGGAAGATTGGTGTTTCACTCCTCACCTCTTTTGCTGCTCGGGAAGTTTTTGTTGGTTCGTTAGCAACCATCTATGCTGTTCACGACACAAGTGATGATAACACCTTGTTAATTAATCGTTTAAGAATGGAAAAAAAGGCAGATGGCACGCCAATTTATACGCTTGCCACAGGAAGTTCGCTCTTGGTTTTTTATGTATTTGCGATGCAATGTATGTCTACTTTGGCAGTAGTCAAACGTGAAACCAATTCCTGGAAATGGCCGATATTCCAACTAGTATTTATGGGTGTATTGGCGTATTCAATGAGTTTTCTTACCTTTATGTTGTTATCATGATTCAAGAATTTCTGGTTATTCTACTAGTAGGTTTCGCCTTATTCTTTTTAGGTCGAAAGGTTTATCGCCATTTTTTCTCGAAGAATACATCATGTGATGGCTGCGCGGTAGGGAAATCAATTGAAAAAATATCGTGATATGAAAATTTTATTTTTTACTTTTTTCGTGCTTCTTGGTATGTTCAGTTATTCTCAACGACGTCTCTTTAAACTTCCATCGTATGATGTTGTGCGCACTGGTCCCTATGTTGGTTATCAATGGGGTAATTACGGCTTAGTAGAAATTGGATTTGAAAAACAATGGAAGGACTTAAAATTATTCAAAGCGAAAACAACTGCCGTTTTTGGTGGATTGAACTACAGTTTTACTGAAGAAGTTATTGGTTTTGACCTTGGAGCTTGGAGAAAATTAGGTTTTCTTGGGGTTACTTATGGGATTGCAGGGATCTACCGAACAGATCTAACGTACAACAAATTAGGTGTTTCACCCATGCTAGGATGGAAAATTGGTAGATTTCACCTACACGTTGGTTACCAGTTTATGATTCCGAATAAACAAGAACCTATGGTGAATGAATTTTATACGACTCTCCGATTTAAGGTTTGGAGTAAAAAGCGCATTAAGAAAGACTAACTAAACAATACGTTTTTCCAATTAGTTAAAGCGTCTGGTTCAATTAATTTCAATTGATTTAGTATTGAAATAGTATTCTCGAATGAATCTTTCGTAAAATCCATGGTATAATTCCAATTTGTTTCCAACAACCATAATTTGACATCTGATGGTTCGAGATGATAGCGCCAGGAAAAAGTCTGGATAGATTCATCCTTATTTTTTAATTCATTTGCCCTTTCGCCCGCAATTTTGCACATTTCAGTAATTAATTCTGAATGTTGTTCCAAGATTTCGGTTCGCACGGCAATTACAAAGCATGGCCAAGGAGTAACTACTTCGCCAATACATCTACATTTTCCTTTGTCTACAAATGGTTTAGTGGTAAATTTCTCCCATAAAAACGCATCGGCTTCGTGATTTTCCAAGGCCCACAAACCACCATAAACATCGCCAACCACATTAAATTTTAGTTTGGAAGTGTCCCATCCAGCTTGATTGGCATGGACCAAAGCCATTAAATGTGAACCTGAACCAAAACGAGAAATTGCAAAAGTTCCATTTTCGAGATCAGACAGAGAAGTAAATTTTGAATCTACGGGAACATGTACTCCCCATCGCAATGGCGTCTGAACATAAATATTGACTATTTTGGCATCAAGTCCTTCCAAAATTGATTTTGTAATTCCTTCGGTAAGTAAGACTGCTATATCAATAGAACCAGTTTGTAAACCTTTTATCATTTGCCCGGTACCTCCAGTCATGTCGCTCCAATGCAATTCTAATCCAATAGAATTGAACAAGCGCTCCTCAATGGAAAGACGCCAAGGTAAATTGAAATGTTCAGGTACCCCTCCTATTTTTAATCCTGTCATACGTTACTTTATTTCAACGAATTGCATCTCATACAATTTGTTATAGTACCCATCTTTTTTCAATAATTCTGCATGAGTACCCATTTCTACTATCTCTCCTTTTTCAAGAACCACGATTTTATGTGCTTTTTGGATGGTTGACAAGCGATGAGCAATAATTATTGAGGTTCGACCTTCGGTTAATTTTGCGGTTGCATCCTGAATGAGTTCCTCCGATTCACCATCCACACTTGACGTTGCTTCATCCAAAATTAAAATATGAGGATTGTATATGTAAGCACGAATAAACGCCAACAATTGCCTTTGTCCAATAGATAAAACGCCACCTCTTTCGCCAATTTTATAGTCATAACCATTTGGTAGCTTCATAATAAAATCGTGAGCACCAACCGCTTTTGCTGCGATAATTACCTCATCACGCGAGATGTTTTCATTGCCAAGCGTAATATTCGTATGAATTGAATCGGAAAATAGAAATACATCTTGTAGAACAATGGCAATATGCTTTCTCAAGTAAGTCAAATCAATTTGATTTAATTCCGTGGAACCAATCTCAATGTCACCTTGTTGGTATTCGTAAAATCGACCCAATAAATTGACAATTGTAGATTTTCCTGCGCCTGTAGCTCCAACAAATGCCACTATTTCTGCCGGTTGAATTGTGAGATTGATGTTTTTCAGAACATAGTCGTTTTCTTTGTAGGCGAATGATACATTTTTAAACGAAATGGTGGAATTAAAATCAATATCCGTTCGAGTTCCTGTTTGCTGAATGTGCTCTTCCACATCTAAAATTTCAAAGATTCTTTCTGCACGAACTGTTCCACGTTGTAGTACATTAAATTTATCCGCCAACTGCCGAATTGGTCGATACAATTGATTAATCCACAGTGTAAATGCAATAATTTGAGCATACATTGTTTTGATTTCGGCTGAGGTTTTACCAGAAACTTGAAGCGCTCCCCACACTAATAAAAATGCAATGGAAAGCGAACTTAAAATTTCAACAACCGGAAAAAATATGGAATTTGCCCAAACAGCATTGATGTGTGCTTGACGATGTCCTTTATTTATTTCTTGAAATTGTTCAAACTCTTTCTCTTGGCGGTTAAAAAGTTGAACCAATGACATTCCCGTTAAACGTTCTTGCACAAAGGTATTTAGTTTGTTCACTTGTTCTCGTTCCAATTGAAAAGAACTTCGCATGGCCCGAGCAAAAATGCGTGTTGCAAAAATCAATAAGGGAATAGGAATTAAAGTCATAAGTGATAATTCCCAATTGGTTGAAAACATGAGAATCAATACAAAAATCAACGAAATTAAATCTCCCGCAATTTCCATCAAACCCGAAGCAAAAACCTCAGTTATTGCCTCCAAATCGGAAACTACACGCGTAATCAATGCGCCAACCGGAGTTTGATCAAAATAACGCATTCGAAAGGTCATTATGTGTTTAAACAATTTCTGTCTAATGTCGTGGATGACGGATTGCGCCAATAAATTTGAAAAATAACTACCTGTTAATTGAATTATTCCCTCTAAAAATAGGATTGCCAAAATGAGAAGCGTCCAATTCAATAAGGCTTCAGCATCTTGTGACTTAACTATAAACGAATCAACCATGTAGCCAATTAACGCAGGACGCAGCGGACTAACAATAGAAAGTAGCAGCGTACAAGCAACGGAGATTAACAAGAATGATTTATAGTATTTTGCAAACGAGATAAGACGCAGAAAAATGGAGAAGTCGATTGCTTTTTTGGATGACATAACGCAAAAATACCGAAAAAGCCCTCGTTTGAGGGCTTTTTCAACAAATTTTCCTAATAATTTTTACCAAGGTCTTACTGATAAAAATGGTGTTGATGAAGTTTTCATAGTTTGTGTGTTTTTGTAATTGGTTAAATACTCTCAGGAAGGGCTACTTGATTTTTTATTTGAATCATTTTGGTATTTACGACC
>JBIKQS010000162.1:0-5687 GCA_044349575.1 Crocinitomicaceae bacterium | reverse complement strand
TGGAAATATTGCATGGAAAAACAAGGTAAGCGTTACCAAATAATGTCGAAATTTCCAAAAAATCCAAATGAGAATTAAGTTTTTTCTGCTTGTAATAAACTTGTTTTCTACCTGTGTCGTTTTTTCACAACATGAAGAACTCAAACTAAATGACATCCGAATTTTAGCTTCACACAATTCCTATAAAAAGATTCCAAATAAGAAGCTGCTTCGTTTTTTAGTTAGATTCAAAAAGCAACTGGGTAAAGAGAATGATCCGATTCAGTTAGATTATGGTCATATTTTACTTGAAGAACAGCTGGAAAATTATCATGTTCGTGGATTTGAACTAGATGTGTATAATGATCCTAATGGAAAACTTTACTGGAAAAGAAAGATTAATCGCTTTATCATTGGCCAAAAAATGCGGGTAAAAAATGAATCAATGTTAAAACCCGGTTTTAAAGTTCTACATATTCCTGATATTGATTTTGAAACCAATTATTTGACTTTTACAGAGGCTCTAAATGCTATTAAAAGATGGACTGACATAAATCCAAATCACTCTCCTATTTTTGTTAATGTAGAGGCAAAAGGATCAACAGCGGCAGACGAATCCAAATTTCTTAGGTTTATAGGTTTCAAAAGAGCAATCTCATTTGATAGTTTAGCCTATCAGAAACTAGATGATGAGATAAAAAGGGTGTTTGGAAGAGAAAAGCTACTTACTCCAGGTGATTTGAGGTCTGAATACGCTTCAATTAACGAACGTTTAACAAGTATTGGTTGGCCTTATTTGAATGACTGTTTGGGGAAGATTATTTTTATTCTCCAAGGAAATAATGATATGTTTTATAAGCAAAGTATTGATAGAAAAGAAGAAAGGGTAATGTTTGTGTATTCAGAACCTGGAGAAAAAAATACGGCATTTGTTATAAGAAATTCATCTCAAGGAATAGAAAACGAAATTAGTGAGCTAGCTAAAAAATTTATGGTTCGCACCAGAACCGATGCTGGTACACATCAAGCCAGGGCAAATGATTATTCCGATTATCATTCCGTATTGAAAAGTAATGCTCAAATTATTTCAACAGATTACTACAAAGCTGACCTACGTTGGAGTTCTTATGAAATAAAATTAACGGGAGCCAGCAAGAGCAAACCCTATATTTTACGATATTGATTAAAAATCTTTGTTTAGCCAACCTCTGCGAATGAAGTATGCCAGAAGAAATACGCCAATAAAAACCATTACGCCTATAACAGTGTAATAACCATAGGTATACTCTAATTCAGGCATGTATTTAAAGTTCATACCATAAACACCAACAATAAATGTAAGCGGAATAAAAATCGAACTTACAACTGTTAAGACTTTCATAATCTCATTCATTCGTTGTCCTTGTGAAGCGTAAAATAGATTTGCCATACCATCCAATATTTGTTTGTTGGCATCGATTTCGTCTAAAACGGTAAGACAGGCGTCCTTCAAGTTTTTGAAATAGAGTTTATTTTTACTTTCGATGAAGTTTGTATCATTCATTTCCAATTGATAGGTAATGTCGCGCATGGGTTGCGTGATTTTTCGTAATTCAATCAGTTTTCTTTTTTCGATCTCAATTTCTTTTAAAATATTTCCTCTTGATTGATTAAGTAAAAGTGAATCTATTTCAGCAATTTTATCGCTAATATTTTCAAGTACCTCAAAATAATTATCAATGATCGCTTCTAAAAGTCGAAATAGTAAAAAATCTGCTTTTTTTGATCGTACCTTTCCTCGTGCCTTCTCTATCCGATCTCTTACATCTGTAAAATGATCAGAAGATTGGTCTTGAAAAGAAATGAGATAGTTTTTACTTAAAATGAAGGAAATGTTTTCTTGAATTAACAGATTATCAATTTGATTGGATGGTAATGCTGATTTGATGCTGAAAAACATATAATTAGAGTACTCCTCAACTTTGGGACGTCTAGATGGAAAATAAATGTTTTCAATATTAAGTTTTTCAATGCCCAGATTTTTACAAAGAATCTCAATGCTTTCTTTGTCCTTTAATCCATGAAAATTCAACCAGGAAACATAATCTGAGTCTATTTCTGAAATATGGAATTGATCTTTAAAAAACAACGGGGTTTCACGGTTGATTAAATAAAACTCAAGATTGTATTTATATAATTGACATTGATCTAATGAATCAGCTTTAACCATACTATAAGTGTTTTAATAGTGTCGAATATAGTTCAATCATCGTGTAGATGTCATATTTGTATACCGTTTCCTTATTTGTATGGACATGGTCTTCCGGTGCACCTATAAAACACCAATCTATGGGTAAATGACTTTTCTGTAAGATACTTCCATCACTACCTCCAGCGGATTCAACTTCAAGTTGAAAGTTAATTTCATGGTGCTTACAGATTTCAATAATTCTGTTCAAATAGGATTTTCGTGGGATCAACGAATCTCGCAAAGAGATTGCCACTCCGCCCTCGTGTTTAATTCCATCCGTAACCCAAGTTATATCACATATTAGCGCTTGATGAATTCCAAATTGCGTGAATAAATAATTGGCACAATATCCTACAGAGTTTCCGCCGTGTTCTTCATAGGTTGTAAAGACGATAGCTCCATTTTCAATGGTTTCGGCTAATTTGAGCGCTACGTAAACACCAAGTCGATTATCCAAATAGGGTGATTGAATATATCTATCTGTTTCAATAAAGTGAGGTTTAAAACTCAAAAGTGTTCCAGGTTCAATATTTCGGTCAAAAATACATTTCAGTTCAATATCTCCATCAGGCTGCTCAAACAACATTATTTCAGTTTCAATTTCACCTTGCGAATCTGAACCAACTAAAATCATGGAATCAGTATAGCGTGGACTACCAATGGGAATTAGGTTATTTGAATAGCCAACCGTATAACCAATGGTATCAATATGAGCGTAGACAGCCGTTTTAGGATTTCCAAAAACTAACATCACACAATCATGCAAATGTGGTTCGGTTATAATTCTCGGTTTGCATTTCCAACCAGACATATTTTCTTCACAATAGTTCTGGATGAATTTTGAAATCATACTTTCATCGCCTGAAACTCCTTGAATTGATAGCAGTTTAGTGAGTAGTTCCATTGATGTTTTATTAGGTTAATCAGCTAAAATAAATTTTCTTCCTATTGGACCTTCGCAAAAAATAAGATCCAAGATAGATAAATTTGATTGAAAGGGAAACCTATCTGAAAAAACTTGTACATATTCTTTTGAATTACTTCTTCTATCAAGAAAGTTAAGTGCAATCTCATGATTTATATTTTCTTGAGAGTACTGAATTTTTTTAAGGTCAAAGGTTTCATTCATGAAGTTGATAATGTCTTCATTTAAATCGAGTAGGAATTCATGTTTAGCATGTATTAAATCGTAAATTTCGCAGTCGTAAAACTCAAAATAAGGAGCGTTTTGATAAGCACTTTTTATAGCTCCCCAGTGATCTTTTCTCCAACTTTGGTTTTGAACAATTTTTAAGTCTTTTGTCAAGGATTTAGAACCTTCGGATTTACTAATAGGAACAGATAAGGCTTGAATTCCATTTCCCGTAAATACTTCACATCGATTTCTAAAAGTTTGTTTTACATATAATTCATTACCTGATATCACCGGTTCAGGGCAACTATTTATTGCCTTAAAATAGGATATGGATGGGAAATAACTTGTTGGAAACAAGTTCATTATTCAATCCACTTGAAAATTCGTTCCCAGCGTACGCCTAAATAAGGGCTTTTGGAAAACCAAACAAGAGAAGCTCTACCTACAACGTGATCTTCAGGAACAAAGCCCCAAATACGTGAATCAGCTGAGTTATAGCGATTATCTCCCATTAACCAGTAGTAGTTCATCTCAATGGTATACGTATTTGTCTTTTTCCCATCGATGTAAATTCCATCCTTTTTTTCTTCCAATTTATGACCTTCGTATGCGGTAATTATTCTTCTATACCATGCAATGTTTTCTTTTCTAAAATCAACTACTTTTCCTTTGTAAGGTATTTGAATACGGTGGAAGTTTGTAATGGTATTATCTACATCAAAATCATTTGGAAAAGTGCGTAAATTATCAAGTTGCAGGTTGTTTTTACTTGATGATTTTTTTGCAATTGCTAAATTAAATTTGGCTTTTGGGAAATCTTTTAGGATTCTGTTTTTTTCAGCAAGACTAATATTAAATGCATAAAAATCTTTGTTAGGATCTACATTGTATTGTAATGAATATTCCATTTTATCTGAAAAATCCATAGTTTCAGGAGCTTTAAAATCTCCTCTTTCGTATTCCAAACCATATTTATCGAACATTTCTTCTGCGGTAGGGAATGTGGCGGTTGATTTTTCAACAAAGTATAATAAACATTGATTTTCTGCTATATATGCAGGCTTATTATTCACATAAAGAACGGAGTTTTTGATTTCAATCCAATCTTTTGGGACAGCAACACAACGTTTGATGTAGTTTTCGCGCTTGTCTACAGGCCTGTCAATTAGTCCGTAGTGTTCGATGTAGTTAAGTTCAGTTCCAGCTGCTCCACCACGACAATAGGTTGTGCCTTCCGCTATATTTTTTCGCGCAATATTTTTCCAATTTGCAAAATTCTTTCTAAAATCTTGACCAAAAGAATCAATATATTTTTCTCGTGCTTGAAATTCATATTGATACTTGTATTTTTGAGCTAATTCACCAATTTTAGCAGCATTTTCTTGCGTCCAATAATGTTTGGCTTCATCATTTAATATGCCATGATAATCATGTCCCATAAGTCCATCAGGCATGCGAGGATCGTAAACAGCAGTATCACCAGAAGGATAATTGAACACTACTACATCATTTCTATTAACATCACCGAAGCCAGGTAAGCGGAAATAGGTGCCTTTCTCAAGTGTTGTGTAAGATTTTATATTTACCAAAGGAACGGTATTGTGAACAAGCGGGTAGGAGAGAGGTGTAACTGGAACCTTGGAACCGTAGGCCAATTTATTTACAAAAAGAAAATCGCCTACAAGAAGTGTTTTCTCCATGGAACCTGTAGGAATTTGGAAAGGTTCAAAGACATAGGTTCTGATAATTCCAGCAGCAATTAGTGCAAACCAAATTGAGTCTCCCCATTCTTTTACCTTTGTCTTATCGCCACTTTTTTCCTTTTTAACAAGTCCAAGTAAAGTGACCAAAACATGACCAATTACTGGAAGACTTAAAAATAAAATAAGGTGATCGCTCCAAGCTCTTTGCGCCCTATCTTTTTCACGAGCCCAGTTAGTTTCAGGGACGCATGGATCGCCGTTTGATCCAATTTTATACATGAGCCAGTAGGGGAAAATAATCCCTTGTATGGTATCAGAAAGAGAGAAATATCCAAATTTTCTAAAATATGAAATATTAAGAACCGCTAACATGATCAAATGTACACCAGGAACAAGCAGCAGCAAAGACCAAAAGGGTTTATTACATGTAATTTTGAATGCAACAAAATAATTGTAACCAGGAACGAGCGCTTCCCATTTTTGTCTGCCAGCAGTTGGAAATGACATCCACCAACAAGCTAAATAGGGATGTAATAAGATAAGTCCGTAAAAATAGATAAAAGACATTTTATGAATTTAATATGTTTGACATTGTGAAAACCCCTTTTTTAGTAACAACCCATTCAGCGGCAATCACTGC
>JBIKQS010000161.1:0-5707 GCA_044349575.1 Crocinitomicaceae bacterium | reverse complement strand
AATGCAACCCCACCTTTTAAAGATTCAAGTAATCCCGAACTACCTACGAATGCCTTATTAATATTTGGCAAACTCGCGGAATAAGTTTGAACCGGTGTAACTGTACAATGATTTCCTCTTCCACCAGTTGCAGAGTAAAACTGGGTTGTGCCACAACCCCAAATGAGTCTACTTTCATCCAAAAAATCAATTGCGCCATTGCGCATCTCACCTTCAATAAAACGTGTTGACGCAGAAGCCTTCCTTGAACTTGAATAAAACAAGACCCAATTTAAGCCACCATCAACTGTCTTAAATAAAGTAGATATTTTGTTAAGTGCATCGGCGCCTTTTGGCCATCCAACAGCATATCCGTTTTGACTATCCGTAAATTTAACATCAAAAAAATAGTAGTTGTTATTTTGAAGCATTACGCTCCATGATGTTCCATTATTTATCGATTTCAACAAACAACCATCACCTGCAATATACAAGTTTGATCCTTGATTAGATATTGAGTATAAATTTTGATTGGCAACGCTCGATGGCAAACTTATACTTGTAAAAGTCACTTGAGCACTTAAACTATTTACGACAAATAGTACAAATAGGAAATTGATAGTTTTTTTCATTTTATACTTTTTCAATTTTAAAATCAGATGTTGATATACTTGAGCCTAAAGAATCTGCATTTGCCGCTATTAAAAATGGTTTTTCTATATCTTTCGCTTGGGGTTGTGAGTCACCTAGGGTTATAACAACAAAGCTAATACCCGGACTAATTGCAAAACTAGCCCCTCCTTTTTTTACACTTTTTTGTTGTTTCAATGTTAATTTCCAGTTCTTAGACATAATAATAAATTTTTATTCACCCAAAAATATGGATATAAATAGTTACTTTACAGTTTAAGTAAGTTCAAGTATTTTCACGCTACTTTTTAACCTGAAAAATGGAAAAACCAAACTAAATAGGTATCTAAAGTCAAATTGACCGAAATTCCTTAGCTTTCGGAAATCATTAAAACTCTACTCTTTTGAGAATGGTAAATCTTTGGTCATGATACTGAAAATAAGTACGTTATCAATTTTGATATTTGAATTAAATATTGATAATAAAGAAACCTACTTAACAATAAAGAATAATGAAATTCAAGCAGCTTGGACGACAGGGTTTATATCGGGGCGAAGTTAGTTTTTAAATTCATACCGGCAATTCACTCAAAAGAACTAATTTTCCATTATCATTCTGAAAAATAAAATGATCAATTCCGTTGGAAATTAACAGAAACTTAGAATTTATTTTAGAATTATAGGTAGCAATTTGAAAAACAGTCTCTGAAGTTAATTTCACCTCCGGAGCTTTGCATTCTACAAGGATTTGAGGTTGAACATGTTCATCGTAGTAAACAATATCGGCTCGTTTTGAAAGTGAATTAACCTTTAGACTTACTTCGACTGCTAACCTGCCTAACGCATAGTTTTTGTGATTTACGAGATACGAAATAATATGTTGACGCACCCATTCTTCTGGAGTTAATACGACTTGCTTCTTCCGAATCAAGCAAGTAACATACAACTTTTGATTTATTTCAGTGATTTTAAGTGGCGCGTTCGGTAGATTTAAAGGCGTGAACATTAAATTCTTGGAATAAGTAACTCAATATTTTTGTATTTCAAATCAAACACTTTTCCAAGTACTTCACTTGTCAAAACACCTTTGTAAATGTAAACACCATTTCTGAAACCTTCATTTCGTGCAATCAATTCACCTGATCCACCGTGTTTACCCATTTCTAAAATGATTGGCGAGAAAATATTAGATAATGCAAATGATGCAGTTCTTGAAACACGAGATGCTATATTTGGTACGCAATAATGCACAACGCCATGTTTTACAAATGTTGGTTCAATATGATTGGTAACCCTACTCGTTTCAAAACAACCACCTTGATCTATACTTACATCCACCACTACTGAACCAATTTTCATTGATTCAATCATTTCCTCTGAAACCACACACGGTGTTCGACCAATAGGTGAACGTAATGCCCCAATTACAACATCCGCTCTACGTATTGCTTTTGCTAAAACCTTTGGTTGAATTATAGATGTATAAACTCTTGAACCTAAGTCATTTTGAAGTCTTCTTAATTTTGAAAGTGAATTATCAAAAACTTTAACGGAAGCACCTAAACCGAGCGCTGAACGTGTAGCAAATTCACCTACTGTTCCAGCACCTATGACAACTACTTCAGTTGGTTGAACACCAGCAATTCCACCCAACATCATTCCTTTTCCGGATGAAAATGAAGACAATAATTCACCAGCCACTAAAATCGAGGTTGTTCCGGCTATTTCACCTAAGGTTCTTACTACAGAAAATACACCTTCCTCATCGCGTATATAATCCCAAGCAACGGCGGTTACCTTTTTCTGTATAAGTTTTTTCAAAATCTCTTTAGGTTGTGTTGCAATTTGCAATGCGGAAATCAACGTTTGGTTACCTGACAATAAATCTGCATCTTCCTCGGTTGGTGGAGCTACTTTAACAATAATATCGCATTGATAAATTTCTTTTCGATCTACGCAAATTTCAGCACCGGCTTCGCTGTATTCATTATCGGAGAAGTTTGATCCCAATCCACAACCAGCTTCTACCCTAACCCTATGACCATTGGATACCAATAAAGAAACAGCTTCAGGAACAAGTCCTACTCGTCTTTCCTGAAAAGCAACTTCTTTTGGAACACCGATGAACAGATGACCTTTTTTACGTTTTACTTCCAGCATTTCCTCCTTTGGCAAAAGACTCCCTTGCTGCATGAGCCCCTTCAATAATTCAGGATCTGTTATCATTTTTTAGTTCAATTATACGTTCATTATTATTCCCTACACTAATATACATCCAAATTTTATCTTCTGGAAGAAAATCCAAACTTTTTTCAGGCCATTCTATGAAGCTCAAAGACCCGTTATCAAAATACTCATCTATGCCAATCTGCTGTAATTCAGATGGATGCTCAATCCTATACAAATCAAAATGAAAAATGGATTGATTTAACTTTGACCTATATTCATTGACAACTGAAAAAGTTGGGGATCCTTGAAATGAATCATCAGAAATAGCAGCTAAAATAGTACGAACAGTAGTAGTTTTTCCAGCTCCCATTTGTCCTTCAATAAGTACAACTCCAGATTTCGGAATACTATTGAGGATTTGCGGGACGATTTTCGCTAATTCATTCTCACTCTGCACAATCCAATTCATACTATGTTTTGCGTTTTTTCTTTTTAGCCGCAGGAAAAAGAATATTATTCAAAATCAGTCGATAACCAGGAGAATTGGGGTGTAAATTCAAATCTGTATGAGGATCTCCTACACGATGCTCGTAATCTTCAGGATCATGACCCGCATAGAAAGTCCAAGTACCTTGTCCAAATTCACCATGTATGTATTTAGCCGTACCAAGTGCTTTGTTCTCACCTAAAACTAAAACATTGTTTTTAATCATAGATTTACGAAAATCTGTTGTTTGCCCCATAAAACCTTTGACCTCGTCTGTATGGCATTGAGTCAACATTGTAGGGACTACATCCCATTTTGCTGAAAAATCAAATAAGGTAAATAAATCCGTTTCTTCAGTCACCATTCCGGTTCTGTGCAAATCTGTTCCATCGATGTCCGAGTATTCATAGACCAAAGGGTCCATAACTAACCTAAAATCTTTGAAAGCAAACGTTTTTGAATAATCAAGTTTGTTTTGAGCATTGCCATCTGCACCATCACCATCGTACATATATTCACAAATATCTGTTTCTTCGGCAGAAAGAGCAATATCAAAACTATCTGTACCACTACACATCGTAAACAAAAATCCTCCTCCGACAACAAAATTTTTCAAATTTAATGCAACCGCCAATTTCATTTTAGATACTTTATCAAAACCGAGCATTTTAGCGTCTCGCTCAGCCATGGCTTGTTGTTCTCTGTACCAAGGATAGTTTCTAAAGCTCGCATAAAACTTACCATATTGCCCAGTAAAATCTTCATGATGTAAATGCAACCAATCGTATTTTGGGAGAACGCCCATTACAATTGCTGAATCGTAAATTTTATCGTACGGAATTTCTGCGTATTCCAAGACCATTGTTACAGCATCATCCCATGGTTGAGTTCCCGGAGGCGAATAAACAGCAATTTTAGGTGATTTTTCCAACTGAATCACCTCCATGTTTACTTCTGGATCTGCAATTTGATTTTTTATTTGATTTACTTGACCATCTGTAAGTACCTGGTATTTAACACCTCTAATATTTAATTCCTCTTCTAAAGACGTTAAATGTGGATATAGGAAAGAGCCTCCTTTATAATTCAATAACCATTCAATTACAACACCATTTTCCAAGGCCCAGTAGGAAATTCCGTATGCTTTAAGATGATTAGTTTGAGTTTCATCCATCGGAACTAACAGCTGAGTGGACAAACCACACCGTGAAATAAAAATTAGGAAAAATAAAAAAACAAATTTCTTTATCATCTTAAACAATTAAAAAGGCACTTCATTCATTCCATTCAAATCAAAATCAGAATTTGAATCTTGCACTTTATTCAAATTGCTCTGAACTGTAATTGTGTATGAATCATTTTTTTCCGTTGGAAATGCAGAACCCATAGGATTGCTATCAAATGATTCAATGTTTTCAAATCGGGCATATTCCTGTACAAAACGCAAACGAACGCGATCAGTTGCACCATTTCTGTGTTTTGCTATGATAATTTCCCCTACCCCGTTATTAGGATTTCCATTTTCATCCTCCAAAAAGCCATAATAATCTGGTCGATAAATGAACCCAACGATATCTGCATCTTGCTCAATTGCTCCCGACTCACGTAAATCTGATAGTACAGGTCGTTTGTCACCACCTCGTTGTTCTACAGATCGACTTAACTGAGACAATGCGATAATTGGAACATTTAGTTCTTTTGCAATTTCCTTTATGGAACGAGAAATAGTAGAAATTTCTTGCTCACGATTTCCTCCTCCTTTTCCTTCTTTAGCGCTCATTAATTGAAGGTAATCAATGACAACCAACTCAATTTTGTGTTCCATTTTCAATCGTCTGCATTTTGCTCTCAAATCAAAAACGCTTAATCCTGGTGTATCATCAATAAAAATAGGTGCAGTAGAAAGTTTGGTAATACGTGTATGTAATTGTTGAAACTCATCTTCACGTAAGTTTCCCTTTCTTAATTTTTCAGCATGAATTCGGGATTCACTTGCAATCAAACGTTTAACTAATTGAACTGAAGACATCTCCAATGAGAAAAGCGCGACAGGTTTCCCATAATCAACAGCTGTGTTTCTTGCCATTGATAAAACAAATGCTGTTTTACCCATACCTGGACGAGCAGCAAGCACTATCATATCAGAACGTTGCCAACCGGAAGTGAGTTTATCTAATTCAAAAAAACCTGTTGGAACACCCGAAATACCATCGGAATTTTGAGCTGCCTTTTCAATTTCTTCAATCGCTTCACGAACTACACTTTGCATTTTTTGGACTTGCTTGCCCATGTTATTTTCTGCAATCTGAAAAAGTTCTCCCTCTGCGCTTCCCAACACATCAAAAACATCTTTAGTTTCGTCGTACGAATCTCTAATGACCTCGCTACTCATGCGAATAAGTTCACGCTTGATGTGTTTTTCTGCTATAACTCGCGCATGAA
>JBIKQS010000160.1:0-5714 GCA_044349575.1 Crocinitomicaceae bacterium | reverse complement strand
TCTCTTTTTTAGCGGTATTCTTTTATTTTCAGCGATTTCAATGATTAGAAAAAAAGTTTCAGGGCATCAAGCAACAAAATTCTCTATGGGTAAACTACTGTTTCAAGGCGCAATAACAGGATTTATTACCGGAGTTATTGGCATCGGTGGTGGATTTTTAATTATTCCCGTGTTGGTAAAAGTTTGTCAAATTCCAATGAAAAAGGCGGTGGGCACTTCTCTTTTTATTATTGTTCTTAATGCGATAATTGGACTTCTTGCAATTCAAAATTTTTCAAGTTTCAATTTTGAATTAGTAATTTCGATTTTGTTTTTTGCTTTGCTGGGAATGATAGTAGGAGTAAGGCTTTCTCGTAAAATTGACGGAGATAAATTAAAGGTATTTTTTGGTTGGTTTGTGCTGGTTATGGGAATTGTTATTTTAGTAACTGAGCTCTTTCGCTTTAAGTAGGTTGGGCTTTTTTTAGGGTAAAATAATCCAATTTGTTTGGGTAATTGGTAGGCCCTTGGTTCCTCATAAAGGAGGGAAAAAACATCTCCCCTTGAGGGGAGAAAGAGAGGGGTGACACTCGTCAAAAAAACCATATTCATAGACTTTAAAGATGATTTTATTGGCAACTATTAATAAGGTTTACCTTTATTTTTTGAGGTTTTTATTGACAATTTTCTTATCAATGGATTTGATTTTTCGCTCCAATTTCTTAATATCTTCTTCCACAGGCAGTTCCTCAGGTTTGATTCCACTTTTACCCAAAAGATCTCTAACATCCTTATTGTTTTGAATATGTTCAGTTGTTATCTTTTTCTCACCTTTGAGGTTGTTTTTATTCACGTTGAAGTTGGTAATTTCTGTGGCTAATTGTTTAGCCGTTATGGTAATGGTTGGTAAGAAATCGGCTAATGGTCTATTTTCTTTGATTGCTAATTTACGTTTCATATCGCTGGTATTGTAGCCACCAAACAAAGCCCAATCGCCATTACTTCTAATTCGTGCAAAGCCGGCATTATCTACGCCTCGTTCATAAATGTTTTTAGATAATTCGGTTTCTGTTGCTGCCAATTTCTCACGTGCTTCTAGTCGTTCCATTAACTGAATGCGTTCTTCCAACAACTCTTGTTTGCGTGTTTGTATGGCAAAATAACTTTGAGCAAAAGCAATCTGTTCTTTCTTAGGATCGCCATTCTGGGCAATGAGGTAACACGCATATCTTGTAAGCATAATATCCTCTCGATTTCGTTCTGCACCCGAACCAATCTTGACCATTTTGTTGACGTCAACGAAATGGTCGGAAACCTCTTCACCACTAGCTTTGCAACTTTCTTTTGCTTTATTAACAGCATTCAAAAAATTTCGCCAATCAGAATATCCTAACAATTCTTGTAGCTCTCTGGCTAACCAATATTCTGTACCGTCTTGTTCGTAAGCATACTCTTCGAATTGTTTGTTTAATTTTTTAATTGTGTCTTTTTCCATATTCAATTTTCTTTCTCCTTACCTAAATATAGTGATTTTTAATCACAAATGAAAATGGAATTTGAATTTATTTGAATTGGTTATTTTCACCTTACCAAAGAAGTAAATTAGATTCTTTTTGAACAATTCTGACATTTATTATTGTCAAGGATAGGTGAAGCGTTTGGAATCATATCCTTTCGATTTCATTCTGCACCCGAACCAATCTTGACCATTTCGTTGACGTCAACGAAATGGTCGGAAACCTCTTCACCACTAGCTTTGAAACTTTCTTTTGCTTTATTAACAGCATTCAAAAAATTTCGCCATTGCGTATATTCTAACAATTCTTGTAGCTCTCTGGCTAACCAATATTCTGTACCGTCTTGTTCGTATGCATACTCTTCAAATTGGTTGTTTAATTTTTAATTGTCGAATTTTACCTCCCTTTGGAAGAATGAATACCTCTCCCATTGAGGGGAGAATGAGAGGGGTGACAAAACCGATTTGTTTTTTAATGTATTTTGCTTAAATTCAGTTATGTATTCAAATAATCATTACAATAATAGTCTAAAAGAATTTGCTCGTGAATTGAGAACAGGCAGCGTTTCTAAAGCAGAGAAATTTATTTGGAAAGCAGTTCTCTCTGGGAAACAAACCGGTGAACGATTTTTAAGACAAAGACCCATTGATAATTTCATAGTAGATTTTTTTGCACCAGAACTAAAGTTAATAATTGAAATAGATGGTAGTTCGCATTTTAATAAGGGAGAAAATGATTTTTACCGCCAGCATAAATTGGAAAGTTTAGGATATGTTTTAATGAGATATTCTGAAGGTGAAATCATTCAAAATATTGGTCTAGTGAAAGAGAAAATTGATTATGCTATTTTTTGTTTGAAAAATAATCTTTCGATTACAACACAATAAGTCATCCCCCTCAATCCCTCGTCAAAGGGGGAGGTTGGTTTCTCCCCTTGAGGGGAGATTAAGAGGGGTGAAATGTCTTTTCCTAGAATAGGTTCACACAAAACTTGAAAAAAAATGATAACAAGTAAACCAATTTTAAGACGAGACAATGGTTATATTTTCATACCCCTCAGTCTATTGTTTTTTGTCACCTCCCTCGATCCCTCCTCAAGGAGGGAAAAAACAAACTCCCTTTGAGGGGAAATTAAGAGGGGTGAAATGATAATAGTATGGTAATATTTTCGTACCCCTCAGTCTATTGTTTTTTGTCACCTCCCTCGGTCCCTCCTCAAGGAGGGAAGATAATTCACTCCTTCAAAAAGCCAAATTCATATACTTTTGGTTCTATTATACCTTAAAAAAAACATAGAATTCAAATCTAATTATTAGATAATATTCCAAAAAGATCAATAAAAAATCCCATCCATCAAACTAATCATGTTATCCTCTTTCATCGATTCACCTTTATTTTTGGAATCGATAACTGTTAACGGAGGAATTGGTTCATTAGATTTTCTATTAGATGTTATTTCAATATGGGGAATAATATTCGTTTTATCATTATTAACCATTGTTTTACACTCACGATATTCAATTACAGTATCTACAATTTTGTTTTGTAGAAAAACAGTATCTGCAATTGAATAAATTGGTTTTTCAACAACTTTAACAATCACTGTTTCTTTGCGAAAAAATAAAAAAGTAAAAATTGAAGCGGCTGTTGCAGTGGCTATTGAAAAAATTATCTGACGTGAACGACTTGGATGAGCAATTGATAAAACAAGTGGACGAGTTTCAGGCACAATATACAATTTTTTACATTCTAAAAAGATCTTGTGTGTAAGGTCAAATACTTCTCGAGAATTTTGTCTTAATACAAAAGCTTGATCTTCTTCATTCAAGTCAGAGAAAAAAAATCTTTCTTGCAATTCCCTTAATTTTTCTTTGTCATGATTTAAACCTTCTTCCATTTTAACTTAATTTAAATTGTTCACCTGACTTTTCAGGCGTAAATTCGTTCAATGCTTGTGTGATTTTTTTTGTAGCATAGTACAAGCGAGATTTTACAGTTCCTTCAGGCTGATTGATAATCTCAGCAATTTCCTTAATGCTCATCTCTTCCATATAACGGAGTACAAATGCCACTCGATGATGTTCCTCTAATTCATCAATTGCTTTTCTTAAAGAACGTTGAAAAACCTCTCGATCCATCCGATTATCCGAAAACTCATAATGAAGATCAAACTCCTTATTCCCCTCCTCAATTCCTTCGTGATTTCTTTCTCGAAATGATGTTTTTACTAAGTTGCTAGCTATTGTGAACATCCACGTGTAAAAACGTTTTTTAGGATCATACAAATGATGTTTTTCAAGAATTCTGAGAAATAAGTCTTGTACTAAATCATGTGACTTTTCTTCATTCCCTTTTGTCATTCGTAAGAAAAAACCAAGTGCTTTTTTACCGTACCTGGCATGAATTTCAGTCAATGCTTCATTGCAACGTCTCGATGAAAGAAGTTGCATTAATGCTTCATCCGAAAAAGAATTTACCTTCTTTCCACGATTGAACATCTTACTCAGTTAAAGCTTTTTGAATATCGGCTTCAATTTTCAATTCCTTTGCTATGGCATCAATTAATCCCTTGTAATAAGCAATTCCTTCCAAATCTTCTGCTGTTTTTGAATGAAAATAGAGTTTTATTAAACCAGGCAAATACATATGCTTTATGCGAGAATTTAAATCACCATAGCTGTATGAAAAAGTATTTTTTAAATGATCAAGCAAAAATCGTTTTTCAAAATTACGCTTGATAATTGCAATATTCTCGACATCTTCTTTACTATAAAGGTATGTCAATCCTGTTAAATACAAATTTTCTGTGATTGTAGTATCCGTAAATTGTCCAGAGGCTGAAGTTGAAACGTGAACCGGAATTTTTAATTTATTTTCTAAAATGTGTTTAAAGAGATTAATCTGCGATTGTTCAGTGTTTTCAAACGTAAATGGAGCAATTCCTTTTTCTTTGAATAATTTAGCGCGATAATCATCTAATTGAATCATTGAAGTATTTATAACAGTTACGTCGCTTCGATAACTCAAAGCTTCTTGGACAATCCAAAGAGCATAAGTATCATTATCCCCAGCTGTAAAAACAATCGCATTGTCTGAAACTTCTGTTAAAACATTGTAGGCCCAATTCAATGCTCCGGATGGCATCCTATTAATCTCGTATAACTTCTTTGCTACTCTGGAAAAAGTTTGTTTATCACGTTTGATTTCTGAATTAATTAAATAATCCAACAAAACACGAGGCTCATTCGGTTTTAATTCATAAGCTTTTATTAGGTGCTTTTCATCATTATTTCCTAATCCCCTGTCCCAATACAAAATGTAATTAGCCTCAAAACTTTCTGGTAGCGTTTTGAACAAATCGTCTGCTATCTGATGTCCTAATTTCAAATAAGAAATTTGTTCCTTCTCATTATCATAACTACAATTTCGTAAAGCACGTACCGCACTGTAGTAATTCATCCATGCTTCACTATTTTTTTGATCTTTTTCTATTTCTGCTTTCCACAATTTCTCTTGTGTTTTATACCATTCAATATCTCTCCATTCTACAACAACACTATGCACCGTTTGTTTTTCTTGTGCCTTTGCTCCAATAATGAGCATTACAAAACCAATACTTAAAACTAATTTTTTCATTTTTTTCATTTTTAATAAATTGGACTGTGCACCCTCCAATTTTGATTATTATTCTAAAGTATTACTCAGAAAGATTAATAACGTTCATTTAAATAAGAAAAAGATTTAAGAATCCTTTGAAAGTTCAAAAAGATAAAGCCAGATCAATTTATATACAAAGAAATTTTAAATTCTCGATTTGAATTTATCCTTAACTTAAACCACAAAAAAAGCCGAATCAAACTGACTCGGCTTACTATAAAAGACTATTTCTTAATCAATCTTCGAACCTCTCTTACGCTCGGCTTCTCTTAAAAGAATCTTGCGGATACGAAGGCTTTTTGGCGTTACTTCCACGTATTCATCGTCTTGGATAAATTCCAATGCTTCCTCCAAGGTAAATACTTTGGGTGGTGCAATTCGAACTTTATCATCCGAACCTGATGCACGCATGTTGGTTAGTTTTTTCGTTTTGGTAACGTTTACACACAAATCTCCTGCTCTTGAATTTTCACCAATTACCTGTCCCTCGTAGATGTTCTCATTTGGGTGAATGAAAAACGTTCCACGATCTTGTAAGTTATTGATAGAGTAGGGGATAGC
>JBIKQS010000016.1:0-17935 GCA_044349575.1 Crocinitomicaceae bacterium | reverse complement strand
ACGACCTATGTCTTGTAAATATTTGTCTAATGACTGGCTTTCTCGATTGGTTATCGATTTGGTAATCTTTAGTTGTCTCATGCTTTTTTAAAGGATTTTTATATTAATACAACTTTAACGTATTGCTTGAGCAAAGTAACACCAAAAATTGGGATTTCAAAAATTTATTTTTACTTTTTTGGCTCAAAATTGCACTTTGTTGAAAACTTGCATTTTTTGTTAGTTAATCCATTTAATCTAGCCTCTAACATAATAAATGGCAGAAAAACTATCTGTAAATCAGATTTTTATAATTTGCTTTTTAAACTACTCCAACCGCCTCCATTATGAACTTCTGAAAATCCGGCAGATTTCAAAATATTCTTTGCCGAAGCACTTCTCATCCCGCTAGCGCAGCAAGTAATCACAGGTTTATCTTTCTTGATTTTTGAAAGGCTTCCCGTAAGACTTTGTAAAGGGATATTGATTGATCCTTGAATGTGACCAGTTTTGAATTCTCCCGGCGTGCGAACATCAATAATCTGAGCGCCATTTCTTTTTAGTTGCGAAAAATCAACTTTAGGTCCCATTCCAAGTAACGATTTTAGTGAATTTATCATTTTATTATATATTTATTTTTCCCTTCTTTTTACATGTGTTTAATCCAAATGGCAAGTATAATGGGCAAAAGCTTAAAAAACTTGTTAAAACAAATACTGCCGATAAAATTAATAGTACGATTGCCAATGTTCCAGATAGTACATTTGTAAAAAACAATGCTTGAATAACAAGTGCAATTACAATTCTAATTGCTCGATCCAGTGAACCCATATTCTTTTTCATAAATTAATTTTCAACGAAGTTCTAAATTTAGTTTTACTTGAAATGCAACTTATATTACAATCAAAAAGAAAATGAAAGACATATTGAATAAACAAACTATTTTCTTTGTTAGCTAGTTAATTTTTTGAGATGTTGAAATCTTATGAAAAATGAGACAGTTAAATCAGCTTAAAAAGCTTTTATGTCTGTAATTTTGTGAAAATCATTTACATGAAAGTTTACTCAAACATACTTGAAACTATCGGAAATACTCCTTTAGTTAAGTTAAACAGATTAGTTTCGGGCATTCCTGCAACAATATTAGCCAAAGTTGAAACCACCAACCCGGGTAATTCGGTTAAGGATCGAATGGCTGTAAAAATGATTGAAGATGCTGAGAAGGCAGGTATATTGAAACCTGGAGGTACTGTAATTGAAGGAACCTCTGGAAATACAGGAATGGGATTGGCCTTGGCATGTATTATCAAAGGATATAAATTGATATGTGTTTTAAACGATAAGCAATCCAAAGAAAAAATGGACATTTTGAGAGCAGTTGGTGCCGAAGTTGTTGTTTGTCCGACGGCTGTTGAACCAACGGATCCACGATCTTATTATTCTGTATCAAGACGATTAGCAACAGAAATCCCCAATTCATGGTATGTGAATCAATACGATAATTTGTCCAACCGCCAAGCACATTACGAATCTACAGGACCGGAAATTTGGGAGCAAACTGACGGTAAAATAACGCATTTTGTCGTTGGTGTTGGAACAGGTGGGACAATTTCCGGGGTAGGAAAATATTTGAAAGAGAAAAATCCTAACATCAAGATTTGGGGTATTGATACGTATGGATCTGTCTTCAAGAAGTACAAAGAAACCGGCATTTTTGATGAAAATGAAATTTATCCATATATAACAGAAGGAATTGGAGAAGATATTCTACCGGCTAATGTCGACTTTGATACTATTGATTTATTTGAAAAGGTAACTGATAAAGATGCTGCTATCTACACGAGGAGATTGGCACGCGAAGAAGGAATATTTGTTGGTAATAGTGCTGGAGCAGCCTTAAAAGGAGTTCTTCAATTAAAAGATCAATTAAAACCAGAAGATGTTGTTGTAGTATTATTTCATGACCATGGCAGCAGGTATGTAGGAAAAATATTCAACGACGAATGGATGCGTGAAAGAGGTTTCTTGGAAGAAGAAATAATCACTGCAGGAGATTTAGTTGCTAAGCATTTGGATTCACCTTTGGTTACATTATATGCTGAAGAACTTGTTTCGCATGCAATTGCTAAAATGCGTAAGTTTGGAATTTCTCAAATTCCGGTGATGAAAGACGGGAAATTTGTTGGTTTAATTGATGATTTGAATGTCTATCAAGTCCTTGTGGATAATCCTGAGCTCCGTGATGCTTCTATTTCATCGGTTATGCAAGCCCCGCTTCCTATTGTAAAAAGTTCGACACCTGTTGATGAGGTTTGTAAATTAATAAACAAAAATTCTCCGGCTGTTCTTGTTGAATTACCTCATGAAAAGTTTCATATTGTAACAAGACACGACGTTATTCAATCCATGTCTTAAATGACTGAAAGGATCTTCATTGATCAAATGGGACGAAGAGTAGAGGTAGTTCAAAGCCCCTCTCGAATTGTCTCCTTAGTCCCGTCACAAACCGAATTACTCCATTATTTGGGGCTAGATAATAACGTAGTTGGAATCACCAAGTTTTGCATTCATCCCGCTGAATGGTTTAATTCAAAGCAGCGAATTGGAGGAACTAAAAAGTTGAAAATACAGGAAATCATTGATTTGAAACCCGATTTAATTATTGGGAATAAAGAAGAAAATACCGAGGAAGATATTTTGACTCTGTCTGAAATTGTTCCCGTTTGGATGAGTAATGTCAATTCCGTTGAGGATGCTTTTAGTATGATTCAAGAAATAGGTAAGTTAACAAATACTTTCACGAAGGCAAACAAGTTGACTCAGGAACTCAGAGAGAAATTTCAAGAAATTTCAACTGTTGGCAGAAATAAAAAAGTGCTCTATTGCATTTGGGAGAACCCTACTATGGTTGCTGGAACAGACACCTATATTCATTCTGTTCTATCATCTATTGGTTTTGTGAATGAAATGAAACTTCCGCGATATCCGACTATCTCCGATTTTGATGCATTGAAACCCGATTTGGTATTTCTGAGCTCAGAACCATTTCCGTTTTCTGAAAGTCACGTTAAAAAATACCAAGAGATTTTTCCATCGGCTGAAGTTCGTTTGATAGATGGTGAAATGTTTTCCTGGTACGGATCTAGAATGCTTGAGGCGATTGCCTATTTTGAAAAACTAGCTATTACATAATGAAACTCAACATTTCCGCATAAAAAGAATTTTTCTTTTTGAGTAATAGAGTTAAATTAATTTCACCTGAATTAGTGTTTTCTGTTTGGGATATTGTAAAATTGAATTTCTCCGTTTTTTGAATGATTGAATAAATTTTAGATATCGTTGAATTCGATAATAGAAACATTTTCATCAAGGGAGCATCATCGAAATTTACTAGTTGAGTTAAATCACCATTTGATTCAATGATAGTATTTGAATTCTCTATAGCATAAGTTTGATTTTCTTTATAACTTAATAAATAAGAATCCGATTGTACTTTGCTTACATAAAATTTTGCCCCACCTAAGTATAGTTTACCGTTTTCATATTCAACTTGAGTTGAGTTCATTTTTTTTATGGATTCTTCTAAATTAAAACTTGAATCAACCTGAATTAATGCACTCAAATTTGGAAAAAAGGGAGACCTGTAACCATAATGATTAATTGAGATTGATTTAATTCCTGATAATGAGTTAGCCAGTAAAGATGGGGTTTCTTTGCTTAGATTTTTGAGAATCACTAATGGGTTTGATACAGTCAAATTGAAACCGTCTGTTTTTAATTTTTTATGAGATATTGAAGGAATTAACAATGAATTGAGATTTGCATTGATTTTAAGCGAATTTTCGTTTATATCTGCATATCCAATTAAGTTAAAATCTGCTGCCATAAAAGCGATTTTGTGGTTGGAAGATCGCAATTTTTCCCATTTCGTTGATTTGGATTCAAGGATTGAACGTTTAATACTTTCCGAATCATTTTTGGGACAATTAAAAACCCAAAAGCCCTTTCCATTGTGACAAATACCAAAGGAATTTTCATTTTTCGTATTCGTGGATTTTAAAAATGATTTTTGATCTGTTAGTTCAAGGACGGCTACAGCAATTTGTTTATCTTTTAACTTTTTAGTAAAAATATAGAGTGGATAGTCAAAATCGATAAATGACATATTTACGAATTCAGCATCCTGTTTTTGTTTGGGTAGTTTGGTGAATCCATCTGCTGAAATAAATTCATGTAAAATCTCTTTTCCAATTTCTTTTGTGTCAATTCTACCTACAAAATTGGCATCGTCGGGAATAAATTCAAGGGTAGCAAATTCTTTTTTAACCTGAGAAAATGTAAGAACTTTAACTACTCCATAGGAAATGAAGGAGAGGATGATAACTTGAATGAAGATAAAAAATCTGCTTTTGATTCTCATAGAGCGAAAAAAAACCGTTCTAGGAACGGTTTTAAAATTTATTGATCACACAATGGATCTCTTTCATCAATGAACTCTTCAAATCTCGTACGGTCAATTTTTAATTCTGGAACAGCTGCAATTGCTCTTTTTTGAAGACTGCAAGCATCTTCTGTTTTTCCTTTAACTTGATAGTATTTTATTAATTCAGTTATCCCGGCTGCAAAGAACAATTCATCGGTTGGTGAAAATTTAACTGAATCTCTTGAAGCTGTATATTTTGCTAATTCAGCTTCTGCATCCTTCAATACAGTCTTTGCATTTGCATCTTTTAAATTGAACATACAAGTTGCTTGTAAGTGTTTAATACAAAGAGGATTTTTGGTAATTTTCAAATATTTAGATAACGAAGTATTGATTTTTCCAAAATCTTTGGTTGTACTTTTTCCTTTTTTTACGGCTGATGTATCACTTAAAGAAGAGGCAACAATATCATCGTAATACCTAAATTGCAATTCGTAAATAAATTCGGCAAATTTAGACTCTTCTAAAAAATTGTTATTGTCATATTTCAAAGCTTTTGAAAGAGCACTAACTGCATCATTAAACGCTGACTTATAGGGTTCATATTTCCCTACGGAATAGTCTAAATTCTCGTTATGTACTGAATATAAACCGCGTGAGAGCCAAATGTAAGCAAAAGGGTCTTTGGCATATTTATCATTTTCAGTTAGTTTAGAAGCTTTTTTAACAAGTTTGATATAGCTATCAACTGTGCCTTCTGCAAACAATTGGTTTAATTCAGAGTATTCGTTTGGTTCTGTAATTAGCAAGTAGCCTTTACGGTCATATTTCAAAGATATTTTAACTTGTTCAACTGTTTTTTTCCCTTTCAACGTAGAATCTACAATTGCCTTAGCACTCAATGAAACATTGGTTGGGCCAATTTTTTTGAAAACAACGCTTATTTCTTTGTCTGTATTTTTAGAACCCTCTGTAAATTTCCAATCCTTACCTTCTTCGCCTCCAATTTTCCATTTAAGATCCTCGGGTAAATTTTTACCAGAAAGGATAGCTCGCAGTTGAATAACTTCACCAACCTTAGCTAGTCTAGGAGTTGTTGCTTCAAACTTTACACTTGGTCTTTGAGCTATAAGTAACCCAGATGTTAGTGTTGTGAAAAGAAAAAGTAAATATTTCATAATTTTAATTTTAGAACAAGCCAATTTTCAATAATAATGCCGAATTTACTAAAAATTGTAATAGAACTAATTGTAGGCATATAATTTTCTCAAAATCCCATTGTTCATATTAGATTTTAAACTGTTGCCTCTGAAGTAAAGATCTTCCTAGTGTTATCTCATCTGCGTATTGTAATTCAGATCCAACAGATACTCCTCGTGATAAGGTTGTTATCAAAATATCAAAAGGGGCAATTTTTTTGTAGAGGTAAAAATTTGTTGTGTCGCCTTCCATTGTTGGGCTTAAAGCAAAAATCACTTCAATAATTCCTCCGGATTCAATCCGTTTAACCAATGAGTCAATAAACAAATCACTAGGACCTATTCCATCCATAGGTGAAATAATTCCGCCCAAAACGTGGTATAATCCTTTAAAACTATGCGTAGATTCTATCGCCATTACATCTCTAATGTCTTCAACAACACAAAGTATGCTTGATTCTCTTGATGGATTAGCGCAAATATGGCAAACCTCTGAATCAGAAATGTTGTTGCATTTTTCACATTGTTTTGTATGCGTTTTTAGGTCAGAAATGGCATCTGTAAAAGCATGAATTTCAGATGTGTCTCTTTTTAAAAGTTGAAGGGCCAAGCGCAAGGCTGTCCTTTTTCCAATTCCGGGTAGTGAAGATAGCTGCTCAACCGCTCGATCCAAATACTTCGAGGGTAAATTCATCAGCGTTCAATTTTTGCAGCTAACAAATAGATTACTGCCATTCGAACAGCAACGCCATTTTCCACTTGGTTTAATATTATACTTTGTGAGGAATCAGCTACCTCACTCGAAATTTCAACCCCACGATTGATTGGTCCGGGGTGCATAACCACAATTTCTTTGGAAAGAGAATCCAATATTTCTTTGGTTAATCCAAATTGCATGGTGTATTCTCTAAGACTTGGAAAAAAGCGAATTTCTTGTCGTTCTAATTGAATGCGTAACATATTTGCTACATCGCACCACTCTAATGCCTCTCTCAAATTATGAGAAACTTGAACACCTAATTCATGAATATATTTTGGAATGAGTGTAGTTGGACCACACACCATAACCTCTGCACCTAATTTCTGCAAGCAATAAATATTTGACAATGCTACACGTGAATGCAGAATGTCTCCTACAATCACAACTTTCTTTCCGGCAACAGTTCCTAGTTTTTCTCGAATTGAGTAGGCATCAAGTAAGGCTTGAGTAGGATGCTCATGTGTCCCATCACCTGCATTGATAACTTTTGCTTTAATTCTTTTGGATAAGTATAGCGCTGCTCCAGGATTAGGATGCCTCATAACTACCATATCCACTTTCATGGATAAGATGTTGTTAACGGTATCAAGTAAGGTTTCACCTTTTTTTACAGAACTTCCAGACGCACTGAAATTAATAACATCAGCCGATAGACGTTTTTCAGCTAATTCAAATGAAAGTTTGGTTCGAGTTGAATTTTCAAAAAATAAATTAGCTACCGTAATATCCCTCAACGACGGAACCTTTTTTATTGGACGATTAATAACTTGTTTAAAGCTATCTGCTGTCTTGAAAATTAATTCTAAATCCTCTAGCGTGAGGTCTTTGATACCAGTTAAATGTTCTACACTTAAATTATTCATTCGTTTCTGTAGGTGTAAAAAGAAAAACTTGATCTGCTCCTTCAGTCTCTTTCCATTCAACGGATACTTTTTCAGAAGCAAGTGTATCTACTGTGAATCCGACATAATCTGCCTGAATAGGAAGGTCGCGCTGAAATCTTCGATCAATTAACGTTAATAATTCTACTTTTTTAGGCCTTCCAAAGGCAAGTAACGCATCTAAACCTGAACGAATTGTTCGTCCAGTATATAGAACGTCATCTATCAAGACCACATTTTTATTTTCTATGTCAAAGTCTATGTTAGTAACACTGGGAATAATTGGACGCTCACGTCTTCGAAAGTCATCTCTGTAAAAGGTGATATCTAAATTTCCGCATACAACAGTTTGACCTAAAATATTCTCTAAGCTTTTTTTAAGTCGATCTAGCACGTAAATTCCCCTAGGTTGAAAACCAATAAGAACAGTAGTAGAAAAATCGTTGTGGGTTTCAATTAATTGATAACAAAGTCTTCTGAGGGTTAAATCTACCTGTTTTTCGTTCAGAATAACTTGTCGCTCCATAAAAAACAAAATTAGTATTTTTTTTAGTATTTAGATACGAATAATTGAGAAAGAGTAAGACATTTTGTCATTTTCTGCGAATTTATAGCTGTCAAAATTTCTGAATTCATCTAAAAATGTGCAATGGTTTATGATTTGAAAGCGGAGTTACCTAAATTAAGTACTATGGATTTTTCAAAATTTACCATTAAATCACAAGAAGTTATTCAGCAAGCTCAGTCGCTAGCAGAGTCAAACAGCAATCCTACAATAGAAAACGCGCACATTGTGAAGGCGATATTTGTAATTGATAAAGATGTTATCCCATTTTTATTAAATAAACTAAACGTTAACACTAAACTGGTAGAAAGTACGATTGATAAAATTATCCAATCTTTACCCAAGGTTTCTGGGGGGAACCTGTATTTGTCCTCAGCAGCTAATGCAGTTTTGAATCAAGCTGTTAAAGAGGCTGAAAAATGGGGAGATGAATACGTTACAGTTGAATTAGTATTTCTGTCAATGATAGACTCTAGTGATACAATTGGTGCGCTGTTAAAGGACAACAAAATTTCTAAAAATGAATTAAAACAAGCAATTATGGATTTACGTAAAGGTCAAAAAGTTACTTCCAATAGCCAAGAAGGAAATTATCAATCCTTGGAAAAATACGCAAAAAATTTAAATGAACTAGCCAAGGTAGGGAAGTTGGATCCTGTTATTGGACGAGATGATGAAATAAGAAGAGTCTTACAAATCCTGACTCGTAGAACCAAAAATAATCCGATACTTATTGGTGAACCTGGAGTTGGGAAAACAGCTATTGCAGAGGGTTTAGCACATCGAATTATCAGCGGTGACGTTCCTGAAAATTTAAAAAATAAAATTGTTTACTCCCTGGATATGGGTTCGCTCATTGCAGGGGCAAAATACAAGGGTGAGTTTGAAGAGCGATTGAAAGCAGTGATTAAAGAAGTTACAGATGCAGAAGGAGAAATTATCCTGTTTGTCGATGAAATTCATACCCTTGTTGGAGCGGGTGGAGGAGGAGAAGGAGCGATGGATGCTGCTAATATTTTGAAGCCAGCATTGGCCCGAGGCGAGTTGAGAGCAGTTGGCGCAACCACTTTAAATGAATATCAAAAGTATTTTGAAAAGGATAAAGCATTGGTGCGACGTTTCCAACCTGTATTAGTGGATGAACCTAGCTCGGAGGATGCAATTTCAATTCTACGAGGAATCAAAGAAAAATATGAAAATCATCACAAGGTAATTATCAAAGATGCCGCTATCATTGCCGCTGTTGAATTATCTCAACGGTATATTACTGAACGACACTTGCCGGATAAAGCTATCGATCTAATTGATGAGGCTGCGTCTAAACTTAGAATGGAAATTAACTCCAAACCTGAAGAATTGGATGAATTAGATCGGAAAATTCTTCAATTAGAAATTGAAAGAGAAGCAGTTAAACGTGAAAATGATTCAAAGAAAATAGAAAGTGTCGAAAAAGAATTGGCGAATTTCAGTGAAAAAAGAGATGCTTTTAGTGCTAAATGGCAAGCAGAAAGAGATGTTGTTGATACTATTCAAAAATCAAAAGAGGATATAGAGAATTTGAAATTTGAGGCAGAACAAGCCGAGAGAGCAGGTGATTATGGAAGGGTAGCCGAAATTCGTTACGGAAGAATAAAAGAGGCGGAGGAAAAACTTGACACATCTAAAATGCAACTTGCGGAAATGCAACTGAGCTCTAAAATGATTAAAGAAGAGGTCGATGCAGAAGAAATTGCGGAGGTTATTTCTAAATGGACTGGCATTCCTGTTCAGAAAATGATTGAGAGTGAGGTTTCAAAGCTTCTTCGTTTGGAAGATGAACTTTCAAAAAGAGTAGTTGGTCAGGAGGAGGCAATTACTGCTCTGTCAGACGCTGTGAGAAGATCTCGTGCAGGTTTGCAAGATGCGAGAAGGCCAATTGGATCATTTATCTTTCTTGGAACTACGGGCGTAGGAAAAACAGAACTTGCCAAAGCATTAGCTGATTTTTTATTCAATGATGAAAATTCTATGACGCGTATTGACATGAGTGAGTACCAAGAAAAACATACGGTTAGTCGTTTGGTGGGAGCGCCTCCGGGATATGTGGGCTATGATGAAGGTGGTCAATTGACTGAAGCTGTTCGTCGTCGACCTTATTCAATTGTTTTACTAGATGAAATTGAAAAGGCTCACCCGGATGTTTTTAATGTTTTACTTCAAGTATTAGATGACGGACGATTGACTGATAACAAAGGAAGAACAGTTAATTTTAAGAATACAATTATCATTATGACCTCAAATCTTGGCTCGCAGATCATTCATGAACGATTTGAAAACATCAAGCCAGCTGAATTTGAAAAAATTGCGGAGAAAGCCAAATTTGAAGTCACTGAATTGTTGAGGCAAACTATTCGACCAGAATTTTTGAATCGAGTGGATGAAATCATTATGTTCTTGCCATTAACAAAGGAAAACGTAAATCAAATAGTTGAAATTCAATTAACTAATTTGAAAAAACTTCTCAAGGAAAAAGAAATAAACCTCCTTGTTACACCAGATGCTTTTGATTGGATTTCCGATGCTGGATATGATCCGTTTTTTGGTGCCAGACCTGTAAAAAGGGTAATTCAAAAACAAGTTCTAAATGAATTATCAAAGGCCTTATTGGGTGGTAAAATTGATACTTCCAAAAACGTAGTTATGGATATTTTTGATGGAAAGATTGTTTTTCGTAAACCAGTTTTAGAATCAGAAGAACAAGTGTTATAAATGCTCAAATTGCTTGTTGAAATACGCGCAAAATAAGAAGTTACAAACAAATTCACCAAGAATTTAACAATCTTGAAAATCGAGAAACTTTTTTTATAATTTAGAGATTTACAACAGCTCTCTTAGAATTATGAACGAGGTTGAAATTGATAGTCAAAATAGTAGTATACTCAAATTAAGTACCTCAAACCCGCAAAAGGCTTTTCAGGAAGCAAAACGGATTTTAGAGCTTTCAGAGACTAATTATTACATCAAAGGAAAGGCGGAAGCCTTGAGAAATTTGGCCTTCTCTTCACAAGCATTGGGTTTTATTCAAGAAGGTTTTGATTTTGCAAAACAAGCTTTGAGTTTATTTGAAGAGCTTGGTGATAAGAAAAATCTGGCACATGTATACAATACCTTAGGATTCATTTATGATCATTTAAATGAGCAGGAGAATCGGTTAATCGCTAATTTAAAAAGCAAAATATTTTCATTCGAAATTAATGATACGGATGGAATGATTCGTTCTTTAAATAATACGGGAGATAATTACATTCAGCTAGGAAATTATCGAGATGCCCTGAACTCATTTAAAGAATGTATTAACTTGATTCAGCCAACCAATCACTTTATGTATGCGGTTGTTTATTGTAATATTGGTGAAGTTAACTTCTTGAAAAAGGAATTTGATGAAGCCATTGAATATTTTTTTCTTAGTCTTGATCATGCAAGAAAAATTAAGTCAAATGCGGTAGAAGCTACTGCTCTTTTATTGTTATCAAAAGTTTATTTAGCTCAGGAAAATCATCAAAAAGCGCTGGAGTCCCTGAAATCTGGCGTAGAACTTTTTGAAAATGAACAAAAAGAAGGAAGGGAGTTAATTTTTCTCACAAATAAGGAGGATGATGAATCTATTCTAAAATCATCTACCAACATCGAGGTTGAAATTTATCAATTATACGCTGAGATTTGCGAGAAAACGGGTGATATTCAGACAGCATTATGGGCAACAAAAAAATCACAATCTCTTGAAAAGATTTTGATTAATGCTCAACACACAAAAGAATTTCAAACTGTGCATTTACGGTATGAGATTACCCAACTTGAAAAATTGGTTGCTGAGAGAACTCAAGAGCTTGAGAGAACCTTTCAGGAACTGAAAACGAAAGAAAACAATAATAGGTTAATTATTGAAAATGCCATAGATGCCGTAATCATATTTGATTCAGCGGGCACGATTATTCAACACAATAAAAAGACGGTTGATTTTTTTCAAAAACCAAAAAAATTAGAGGAGTATAACTTACGCGAATTGCTCTTTTTTGAGGACGGGACAGATATTGACAAAATAATTAATAAGTTGTTTCATCCGAATATAGACAATTTTGAATCCTTGAAATTTGAAATGTGTGATGAAAAATATTCTGAGTTCTTTCAAGTTGCATTAATTCGAACAAAAATCGAAAATGGTTTTCAAGGAATTGCATTTATTGGTAATGTTACGGATTATAAGATAGCAGAAAAAAAGAGATTAATTGATTTTGAAATTGAAACAAGAATCAACCATTTTTCGCAATTTATCTTGTCCAAAAACGATTATCGAGAATTATTATTTGAGCTTGTCAGGATGTGTATTGAAGAATTAAAGTTCTACAATACTACAATTTATCTCAAAGAGGAAAGTACAGGTGAGTTTATTCAAATTGTAAGTCAGCAGGCAGAAACATTTACTCAATTGGGTTTATTGTCAAACATGCATGATTCAGGTTATTTGCTTACATCAGATTCGACTGAATTTACAATTTCTCGAGATTTAAAATCACAACTTTCTATTCCGTTGAAGGTAGCAGGCGAACTCATTGGTGTAATAAATTGCGGACATTATATAGACGATTTTTTTAATGAAAATCACATACGATTTTTAACGACTATCGCACCATTACTTTCTAATCGAGTTGATAAATTGAAGGAACAGGTACAAAAAGAAATACTACAGAAGAAACTTTTTGAAATAAATCAAAAACTCGAACAAGAGGTTAACCAGCAGACAAAAAAAATCACCGAGTTAACACACAAGTATCTTGAGCATGAAAAATTCTCTCTTCTAGCTGAGTTAGCTTCATCAATTTCACATGAATTAAATACCCCTTTTGGCATCATAACAAATGGAGCCAAAGAGGTAAATACGGCAATTTTCGAATTTATCAATTGTATGATTGAAGGTGATTTATCGAATGATTTACTGAATTTTGCGGTAGATTTTGCCAATAAGAAAAATCATATTCCATTTGCTTCCTACCGCCATAAGCGAAAAGATATTTCGGACATCAAAGAATATCTTGTTTCGAAACAAATAGAAGCTAACAGATCTTCAGAATTAGCTCAGGCATTTGTTAATGCTAAATTTACTATTTACGATAGCGATGAAATAAACTATGTTTTAAAGTCAGATAAACAAAATGAAATCCTTAACATCATTTATTATCTAGAAAAAACGATGCTATTATCGAACACAATTATCGATACAAGTAATAGCGCTTCACTAATTGTAAATGAACTTACAAAAATTGCAATTGGTTCTAAAACCTTTGAAACAACAAAGATTAATTTACTAGAAAATATAAATTCAGTCCTTGCAATTTATAAATACATGTTTGAAAATAAATCAATACAGTTGTATGTTCAAAACGATATTCAAATTTTAGGGAGTGAAATTAACTTGTTTCAGTTATGGAAAAATGCTTTTATGCTAGCTTCAACCTTGTTTGAGGAAAATGATACAGAAAAGTTCATTCAAATAAAATCTGAGGTTAGGGATGAAATTGTATTCATTGAATTTAGTTTTAACGGTAGGAAAATAAGCAATGAAACGATTTCAAATATTCTTGATGTTACCCCAATTATTGAAGGAGCAAATAAAATAATAATTGGAAAATTGAGTATGATCAAAAAAATAATCACAGATCATAAAGGAAAACTATCAATTTTATCCGATGAAAACACATCGTTGTTCATTGAACTTCCAATTAAACATTAAAAAGAAAGTAATTAATCAAAAGTTAAGGAGTACAAATGAGTGTATCATAGGTAGGTGAAAAACCTACCCATATACCCAGAGCACCATTTGATACATTGCTAGGTATGTTAACTGGAGTTGAAAATGGATTTCCAGCAGAAAAGATCTGATTGTATTTTTTTTCAAAAAATTGAAATTCCTTTTTTCCGAGTGTTGAAAATTTTACTACAATAGTATCACCTAATTTGAAATAACCTCTTTGTTCATCAGATATATTCGGATCATTGAAAGACATCGGGTTTTCATAAGCAAAATCAAAACTTAAACCATTGTAAAATCGATCATCCGTAAATGGATTAAATGGTTTTGAAAAACCAGGTGAAGATACATATTTGACTTCCCATTTGTAAGCATTACCACTTTGAGGTGGATCAGTTAACTTCGCCCAAGAAAAACCATATTCAGGTAGGCCATTCTCTGGTTTCCAGTACAAGGAATCTAATTGTTTAGCTGGTAAAATAGCAGACTTTGCTTCATGTATTTTTCCTTGATGGATAATCTTTAAATCATAGGTTTTACCAACTTCCCCAATAATTTGATCAGAAACATAAAAGCAAATTGGAGTGCTTAATATTTGATCAACACTTAAACCCAATAATGCTGCTACAGTTTCTTCAGTTCCCTGAGGTAAATTGTTTGTACAAACTTCTAATAAGGTGTCAACTAACGTTCCATCAGAAACAATTACTGTGGCACCAGAGACAAAGCCGTCTATGTAATTTTGAATGTTTGTTCCAGCGTAAATGTTATTCGTTTTACTTAACAAGACAAATGCGGGAGATCCTGTCTCAATAAAGCCATCTACAACTAATTGCTCCTTGTAACCAGGGATTTCAATTTTCACCTCTTTGGTACATGAAACAAGAATTGCTAAAGCTCCAAGAAAAGAAAATAAAATGTGTTTTCGAAAATTTTCCATATCAATTTAAAATTCAAAATTCCAGGTAACACTTGGAATTACAGGGAATAAAGTTACTTGCTTAACGGAAAGTTTAAAATCACCATTTAAAAAATTACCGTCATTGTCAACATATAAGAAGAAAGGGTTTGCTCTGTTATAGGCATTATAAACCGAGAATGACCAGTTGTGTCTAAAACGTTTTTTTACTTCCATTTTTAATCCGGAAATAGGATCAGTCTTTATTTTGGTAGGTTTGTCGTACCAAGTAGCAGATAGGTCTAATCTATGGTAAGGAGCCATTCTGGTTGAATTTCTTGCGCCATAATTAAATAATAAATTCTGTTCCTGAACATACCAGCTTGTAGGAAGCGTCAAAGTATTTCCTGTCGCATAAATAAAGGATGAACCAAAAGTCCATCTTTCATTTAGTTTATACGTTGCTACAACACTTAAATCATGTCGTCTATCGTATTTTGCAGGGAAGGGATTACCTTCATTCAAGTCTTCAAATTGTCGTTCTGTTTTTGACCATGTGTAACCAATCCAGCCTGTTAACTTTCCAAAAGAACGTTTAATGAAAAGTTCAACTCCATAAGACCAACCTTTTCCAAATACCAATAAATTATCTGTATTATCATTCACATTATCACCTGGAAGAGCACCTTCTTCATATTCGATTAGGTTATTCATTCCTTTGTAATAAGCCTCGATTGATGTTTCCCATTTGTCGTCATCAAAATTCTTGAAGTAACCAATTGATGTTTGCCATCCTGATTGTGGTTTAGCGATATCTGTCGTTGGATACCAAATATCAGTCGGTAAGGAAACCGCACTCAAGGATGTTAAATGAACATATTGATAGTTAAATGAATAACCTGCTTTAATCGAACTTTTATCGGGTAACATCCATCTAAAGGAGAATCGTGGTTCTAAACCACCGTAAAATTTTATAAGGTCACCATTTCCGTATTGTATTGTTGAATCAGGAGTTCCAATATCTCCTTTAATGAATCGTGTAAATGGACCAACTTGTTGATACATACTGTAGCGTAATCCTGCATTAAATTTCCAATTTTCTGAAAGATCAAATTCATCTGTTATATAGACCGCAGATTCATGCGAATATAACTTTTGGGCAAGTCCTGTATCAAAAACAATACTATCAGATTCAGCAGAAACACTTGTTGGAGTAAACGTATGAAAAATATAATCTGCCCCCCATTTTATTTTATGCTTTGTATTTGGATAATACGAAAAATCAACCTTTGCACCTACATCACGAACTCCAGAATTTAATGAAAATCTGAATTGATCTTGATTTGAACCGAACTGAAACATGTAGTCTGTAAAAGTTGTGGTTACGTTCATGAAAAGTTTTGGATTAAACAAGTGATTCCATCTCAATGCAGCAATAGCATTTCCCCAGGGCATTTTTACATTGAAATTATCATTTGTATTACCGAATGAAAACACGTCTTTTCCATAGTATCCACTTAGAAATAGTCGGTCTTTTTTAGTAATCTTGTAATTGAGTTTGAGATTAAAATCATAAAAATAGTAACTAGTTCCTGCGAACGGTGAACTGTCTGGAATAGCAGCTTTCATAATTACATCAATGTATGTTCTACGTCCCGATACGATGAACGATCCTTTGTCTTTTTTTAATGGTCCCTCCACCGTAATTCTGGATGATATTGCGCCAATACCACCTTTTACTTTGAAAGCCTTATTATTACCTTCGTTCATGTTTACTTCCAAGACAGAAGACATTCTACCACCAAAATTGGCTGGCATTCCACCTTTGGTTAAAGTAACCCCCTTTACCGCATCTGCATTAAATACAGAGAAAAACCCGAAAAGATGTGCTGCATTATATACGACTGCTTCATCCACCAAAACGAGATTTTGATCCGGTCCACCACCACGAACATAAAAACCTTGACCGCCCTCAGAAACGGAAGAAACTCCAGGAAGTAACTGAATGGTTTTAATAACGTCAACTTCACCCATAAATGCGGGTAATGTTTTAATTTGATCCATTTCCAATTCAACTTGACCGAGTTTTGCAGAATTTACATTTTCACCTTTCTTGGCATTGATTTCAACTTCATTGAGGTTGTTGACGTTGGATCCTAGTTCAATACTTAGGGTAATGTCTTTGGATAAATCGATTTCTTTGGTGACTGTAGAAAATGATGCGTATTTATATTCAACTGTATATTTACCGACAGGGAGTGTAATTGAGTAAAACCCGTAGTTATTGGTGAGTGCACCTTGTTTAATGGTTGGGATAAAAACTTTAGCGCCTATTATAGCTTCACCGTTTGAAGCATCTGTAATATAGCCACTTAGAGTTGCTTTTTGAGAGATTGAAAATAAGCTTAGTGAAACAAAGCAAACTAGAATGATGAGATTTTTCAACGTAAAATAAATATTTTTCAAATATAGGAACAAGAAATTGAGTAGAAAGTTTATTATTCGTTAATTAAACAAAAAAAAGCAACCGATTGATTGCTTTATATTTCTTTTAAAGTTAAGATAAAATTACTTAAAAGTTAGGGGTAAATTAATCCTCATCTTCTTCTTCAAAATCTTCTTGTTCTAATTCTCGTCTTAATTTCAATAAATTCAAATCATCATCATCGTCATCATCAAAGTCATCGAATCTTGCTTTTGGTTTGAATGAATTTGTTTTCGGTTTTTTGGATGATCCATCACTGTCCCAATCAACTTTTGACTTTTTGTCTTTCGTTTTTTTGCGTGTTTCTACAGTAGGTAGAACTGTTATGGGTGGTATTTCAGTAGAATTGTCAATTGGTTTCTTTTGAGGTGTTTCTTCTTTTCTGGGAGTGAAATTAGAGGGCCTACTATCTCTTGAGTTTCGGTTATCGGGTCTTGGATCTGCTTCTTTAACTGCGCAAGGACGACCGTTGAAAGTCTTTCCGTCCAAACCGTTAATTGCGGCAATTCCTTCTTCTTTGTTTGCCATTTCAATGAAAGCAAACCCCCGGGATTTACCAGTTTCTCTGTCCAAAGCAACCGTAGCTTTTAACACTTTGCCGAAACGCTCGAATTCTTGTCTGAGCTGCTCGCTTGATACGCCAAAATCTAGTTTAGCAACGAAAATGTTCATCATGAATTACAAAAACACTTAATAATAGATATGATTGAAGTCTAAATTACTACAAATTTTTAAAAATCAATGGATTATTCAGAATTTTAATAAATATTTGAATAAATTATGCAATTACTCCAATAACTTCAGCCATTTTTGAACCAATATGAGCTGGTGAATCAACAACGTGAATTCCACATTCTCTCATGATTCTCTTTTTGGCTTCAGCCGTGTCTTCTTCTCCACCAACAATTGCACCTGCATGTCCCATTGTTCTTCCTTTTGGTGCTGTTTCACCAGCAATGA
>JBIKQS010000159.1:0-5759 GCA_044349575.1 Crocinitomicaceae bacterium | reverse complement strand
TAAAGGTCTTTCATCCTCATCCGGCCTTTTGTAAAAGGCTAATCGGGCAAAGATAAAAATCAAATAAAGCATTTGAACTAGCGAAGCTAAACACATTGTAAAAAAACAATACGTAAAAAATTCAAACTGTAATTCGGGTAAATATTCCTGCATAATTTAATAAGGTGCAAATTTCGGGTACATACCTAAATAGATGTATCTTTGTCTCGCTTATTTTTCAACATTTTATGCACTTTGATTTAATTCATTCAGATTCATCGAGTAGAGCAAGAGCCGGATTGTTACATACTGATCATGGTACTATTGAAACTCCAATATTTATGCCTGTGGGTACACAAGGTACTGTAAAAGGGGTTCACCAACAAGAATTGAGGGAGGATGTTCAAGCTCAAATTATTTTGGGGAATACCTATCATTTGTATTTGCGTCCGGGAATGGACGTAATGGAAGGTGCTGGAGGATTGCATTCTTTTATGGGTTGGGAACGTCCTATTCTGACTGATAGTGGTGGTTATCAAGTTTATTCGCTTTCTGGTAAGCGCAAAATAACTGAAGAAGGTGTTCGTTTTCAGTCACATTTGGATGGGAGTTATCACTTTTTAAGCCCTGAGAAATCTATGGAAATTCAGCGAAGTATAGGAGCGGATATTATTATGGCTTTTGATGAATGTACGCCTTATCCTTGCGATTATACCTACGCGAAAAAATCAATGGAAATGACACATCGTTGGTTGAAAAGATGCGTGGATTACATTGATTCGACAGAACCAAAATATGGACATCAGCAAGCATTATTTCCGATTGTTCAAGGAAGTGTATATAAAGATTTACGCACGCAATCAGCCAATGAAATTGCTTCGGTAAATGCTATTGGAAATGCGATTGGAGGACTTTCGGTGGGTGAACCTGAAGAACATTTGTATGAAATGACTGATTTAGTTTGTTCGATTTTACCAAGAGAAAAACCGCGCTACTTAATGGGGGTAGGTACTCCTGCCAATATATTGGAATGTATAAGTTTAGGTATTGATATGTTTGATTGTGTGATGCCAAGTAGAAATGCTCGACATGGACTATTATTTACATGGAATGGAACAATCAATATTAAAAATGAAAAATGGGCGAAAGATTTTTCTCCAATTGATGATTCCAGTCTGCTATGGGCTGATCAAGTGTATACCAAAGCATATTTGCGACATTTAATTAAAACTCAAGAATATTTGGGAGTTCAAGTAGCTACTTTACACAATTTAACTTTTTATTTACAGTTAGTTAAAGAAGCAAGAAAACAAATCATTGCAGGAAGTTTCGAATCATGGAAAAATTCCTTAATCCCTATTTTAAAGCAGCGTTTATAACAAGATGATAAAAATCATTGACAGATATATCATTGGTAAGTTCCTGGGTACATTTTTCTTCATGCTCGGAATTATAATGTTTTTGGCTGTCGTTTTTGATGTTTCTGAAAAACTGAGTGAATTTATTGATAATCAAGCACCTTTCAGTGAGATTCTGTTTAACTATTATTTGAATTTCATCTTGTTTTACGGGAATATGTTTTCCTCAATGATCATTTTTATATCTGTAATATGGTTTACAGCAAAAATGGCGCAAGAAACGGAAATAGTACCTATTTGGTTTAGTGGGAGACCTATAACAAGATTTATGCGGCCCTATCTAATCGGAGCAACTGTTTTGATGATATTATCGCTTATTCTCAATCATTTTATCATACCACGGGCAAATAAAGTCCGTCTGGAATTTGAGGAAAAGTATTACCGAGATCGAATGCATGTTGAGGAGTATCATGCTGAATTTCCAAATAATGAAGTTGTATATTTTTCAAGCTATGGTAGTGAAGATAACTTGATTAATGAATTTGTTGTTGAAAAATGGGGAAAGGATAAGAAGATTAAGAATTTTCTAAAAGCCAGAACAGCAATGAATGTAAAAGGAACAAATCGATGGATTTTAACTGATTACTATGAGAGAAGAGTAGGTTATCCAAATGATGTTCTTATTCAAAAACAAAAAAAAGATACGACATTTCAATTTACAATAGATGATATGGCTCAGCGAGATAATATTGCTGAGGCGATGACTTTCACCCAACTAACAAAGCATATAGATAGAGAACGTAAAAAAGGCTCATCAAAAATTCCATACTTTGAAATAGAGTTGCATCAGCGCACATCATACCCATTTGCAGCTTATATTTTAACAGTAATAGGTGTGGCGGTTTCCTCGCAAAAAAAACGCGGTGGAATTGGAATCAATATCGCCATTGGATTGGGAATAGTTTTTATCTATATTTTCGTAATGAAAATGGCAACGGTTGCATCAATTAAGGTAGGTTTTCCTGCCTACATTGCGGTTTGGATACCTAATATGATTTTTGCTTTTGTTGCATTGTTTATGTATCGATTCGCTCAGAAGTAGAACGCTTTTACATCTGTAATATAGTGACTTGATTGTGTATCATAAATGCAAAAACGGTTTTTTATAAAGGAATTATAGAACTATTTTACACAGTATTTGTTTAAATTAAAATTTATTATATGCGCATTTTTTTGATTTTATTTGTTTTTGTTAATTTCTACACGTATTCACAGACTGGTCTTGTTAAAGGATTAGTTTTAAATTCAACGAATAATCAACCCATTGAATTGGCAAAGGTTCAAATAATTGACAAGCAGTTAGGTGCGGTTACAAATGAAAATGGTGAATTTCAAATTTCTAATATTCCTCCAGGTGTTTATTCATTTAAAGCAACTGCTTCTGGATACAAGGAACAAATAGTAAATGAAATTACAGTAACGAATTCAAGAACGGTTACTTTAGAGTTTCAATTAGAAGATTTAATATTGAATAAGCAAGAAATTGTAATTACCGCAAAGCAATTTGTTTCAAAATCGGAATCTCCAAATTCATTAAAAACACTGAATGCTACTGAAATTGAGCGTCTTCCCGGAGCAGGTCGAGATGTGAGTAAGGTAATTGCAGCCTTGCCTGGTGTAGCTTCAAGGGCTACCTTTAGAAATGATATCATAATACGAGGGGGTTCCCCTGGCGAAAATAAGTTCTACCTAGATGGGATTGAAGTTCCAAATATTAATCACTTTGCTACTCAAGGTAGTAGTGGTGGACCAGTGGGGTTATTGAATGTGAATTTTATTCGTGAAGTAGATTTTTATTCGGGAGCATTTCCTTCCAATAGAGCTAATGGTTTGAGCTCAGTGTTGTCTTTCAAACAAAAAGATGGTAATCCCGACGCATTAATTACCAATTTCGCATTAGGATCAAGTGATGCTGCTTTAACATTTGACGGTCCGCTTGGAAAAAAAGCTGACTTTATTTTCTCTGCCAGAAGATCCTATTTACAGTTCCTTTTTGCGGCCCTTCAGTTACCTATTTTACCCACCTATAATGATTTTCAATATAAAATAAATTGGAAGATTAATAAAAAGAATAAAATTACATTTATCGGACTTGGTGCAATTGATCAATTTCAACTCAATCAAAATGTAAATGAATCTATAACTGATTCGGCTCAAATTGAATCAAATAATTACATTCTGAATAATCTTCCTATTCAAAATCAGTGGAATTATACAGTTGGAGTTAACTGGCAACATTCCTCAAAGAATTCATTTCAGAACGTTGTGGTTAGTCGTAATATGTTAAATAACAGATCATTTAGATACAAGGACCTCATTGAAATACCAGAAAATTTGCTATTGGATTATACATCCTTTGAGGCAGAAAATAAATTTAGATTTGAGCATACCTACACAAAAAATGGTTGGAGGTTGAATGCAGGAGTCGCTTATGAATATGCTCGTTACTTTAATTCCACGTTTAACAATATTACTATTCAAGGTCAACCTTTCTTAATCGATTTCGAGTCTAATTTGTACATGAGTAAATTTGCAGGATTTGGACAATTGAACAGAGCTTTACTAGATGATCGATTGAATCTTTCATTGGGTTTAAGAACTGATTTTTCAAATTATTCAAAAAGTCTTTCAAATCCGTTGGAGCAGCTTTCTCCAAGTTTATCGGCAAGTTACAAGTTAACCGAAAATTTAGCAATAAATGGAAATATTGCTCGCTATCATCAGCTTCCTGCCTATACAATTTTGGGTTATAGAAATAATGCAGGGGTATTGACAAATAAGGAAAATGGCATTAAATATATACGAGCAGATCATTTTGTGTTAGGAACTGAATATTTGACCAAAATTAACTCTCGATTCACCGTAGAAGGTTTTTATAAAAATTATAGTAGATATCCATTTTCAATTAAGGACTCACTATGTTTAGCAAATATCGGATCTGACTTTGGGGTTGTTGGAAATGAAGAAGTAAAATCTATTTCATCTGGTCGCTCTTATGGATTCGAATTTTTATACCAACAAAAATTGTACAAAGGATTTTATGCCGTGTTAGCATACACCTATGTTCGGTCTGAATTTAAAGACAAGAATAACGTATATGTGCCAACTTCTTGGGATAGCAGAAATATTATTTCATTAACAGGAGGTAAGCGCTTCAATAAAGGATGGGAAGTAGGATTTAGATGGTTGTTCTCAGGAGGGTCTCCCTACACTCCGGCAGACGTGCAAAATTCAAGCCTTATCCAAAATTGGAATATCAATGGTTTTGCTTTTCCTGATTACACGCAGCTTAATACCCAACGTGAGGCGAACTTCCATCAACTAAATGTTAGGGTCGATAAAAAGATCTCCCTTAAAAAGTTCTCAATGAATTTTTATTTAGATATTCAAAATATTTATGGGTATAAAACAAAGGTTGCTCCGATTTATTTAGTGGAAACTGATTCAAATGGAAGTCCTGTAGTTGATCCAGCTGACCCAACTCGTTATAAAATGAAAAAAATTGAAAACACTTCAGGTATAGTACAACCTACCTTGGGAATTATTGTAGAATTTACAACCAAACGAAAATCAAATAATTGAATTTGGGTATCTAAGGTTTAATCAGTAATTTTACCTAAAATACTTTGACTTGAAAATTCGTTTTTCAATACTTTTCATCTTAGCCGCATTTTGTGCTTTTACACAGGATGTGCATTGGTCTCAGTTTAATGACAATCAACTATTTCAAAATCCAGCACATGCAGGTCATTTCGATGGAGATTATCGATTCATTGGCAATTACCGGAATCAATGGAGTAGTGTTACTATTCCTTTTAGCACTTTTTCAACTTCCATTGATTTAAGAAAGAAAAATTTTGGACTTGGTGTTTTACTCTTTCACGATCAAGCAGGAGACGGAAAATTCCGAACAGTTGAGGCTCAGATAAATCTTGCTTATCAACTTAAACTTACAAAAGACAGCACAAACATCTTGCGATTTGGATTAAATAGTGGACTAAATCACCGTCAACTTAACTGGGATAAACTGTATTTTGATAATCAATATAACGGATATATATTTGATCCAACATTGCCCTCCAATGAAAATTTTCAATCTGATAGAAAAACCAATCTTTCTATTGGTATTGGACTAATGTATGAGTGGAGAAGAAACGACCGTTTTAAAGTTTTAACCGGTGTAAGTTCGTACAATTTAAATCAGCCCAATCAAGGTTTTTATAATGAAGTTGTGAAGCGCGACATTAGACTTTCTTCTTTTGTGAAAGGAACATTCATGCTCAATCAAAAATGGGATATTGTTCCAAGTGTTCAATATTCTCATCAGGGAATTTATCGCGAATTACTAGCAGGCACCTCCTT
>JBIKQS010000158.1:0-5772 GCA_044349575.1 Crocinitomicaceae bacterium | reverse complement strand
ACATAAACAAATAACGAGCATTATCTTAATATAGTACGACATTGATAGAAAAAAGTTAATAATTCAAGTCATTGGTTACGTTAAAACGTGAATCACAAATAACTACATCAACCTTATTTTCTTTAAAAATTGTTTTATTTAAATCATTTTCTAGTTTTTGAATCTCTTCAATTTCTTCAAATTTCAATGAATTTGCATCTATTTTTTTTAATGCTATAAGTTGAACTTGACGGTTCTTATCATCTACATTAAACACCCGAATTGTTTGTGCCTTATCACCAATCAAGCCATTTTCAAACCAATAATCAGCAAGGCTTTTTGCTAATTTCAAATCATTTTTATTCGTGTAATATACAGTTAGGTTTTTCTGAATATAGGAAGTTCCATATCCTTTTGAACAGGAGGAAATAACACTTGAAATAAGAAAATAAATTAAAAGTAGACGATTGATATTCATAAGCTGTCAAAATTAAAAATATTATTTAAATAATGTTGATTATTTTTTAGTAATTTATTTGATTATAATTTAAATATTTTACTATTTTTGTAAAAACTAACATTATGACGATTGGTTCAAATTTAAAGGCATTAAGAAAAAGAAAAAAACTTTCACAAGAAGAGGTTGCAAAATCACTAAATCTATTCCGTTCTACTTATAGCGGATATGAAAATGGCGTTGCGCAACCAAATCTTGAAAATTTACTTATACTTTCTGATTTTTATCAGGTGTCTACAGACTTTTTGTTACGTGAAAACTTTGAAAAATTCACCGAGTCAGACTGGAAACGCATAGAATACGGTAATTCAGCTGACGTAAAAGGACAAAATCTACGAGTATTAGCCTCTGTAGTTGATCAAAACAATGAAGAAGTCATTGAAATGATACCACTTAAAGCATCTGCAGGTTATGTATCAGGATATGCTGATCCTGAATACTTAAAAGTATTACCTACTTTTTCATTACCTTTTTTATCCAAGGAAAAGAAATATCGCTCATTTCCAATTCAAGGAGATTCAATGCCGCCAGTTGTAGAAGGTTCGTTTGTTGTTGGAGAATTCATTCAGAATTGGCAATCTATCCGGTCTGGAGCACCTTGTATTGTTGTAACGAAAGAGGATGGAATTGTATTCAAAGTTTTGAATAATATGCTTGAAGAATCGGGCTCTTTTCAACTATGTTCAACAAACACACTTTACAAACCATATATGGTTCATGTGAATTCAATTGTAGAAATTTGGAGATTTGTGAATTACATTTCACCTGAACTACCAGATGTTCAGATGGATACAAATTCAATTAGCCAATCACTACAAGAAATCAGAAAGGACATTCAATACATTCAGCAAAAGATAAAATTTTAATGTTGCTGCATTTGTTTATCTTCTTCCGGATCAGGTGGAAATAATTTAGGAAGATCTTTCTTGCCCTGTAGAGCATCCAACATTTCTTCTATTTGTGAAATAGAGACACGTTTGGCAATTATTTTTCCTTCCATATTTAAAATGTACACTTGTGGAGTTGAGAATATATCATACGAAGTTTGATAATTTAATGACTCCAATGTAGTAGGTTTTGGCCTATTATCACCTGGAACTGGGACCAAACTATTAGGGTCTTTTTTGGCGATTTCGTAAAGTTTGTCAGTAACAGCCACATTTATGAAAGTCATTTTATTATCACGAATAAATTTTTTCCAAGCTTCAAAATCTTTTCCAACTGCTTTTCCCACCGAGAATATTTGGATATTTCTATCTCGAAACTTTTGCTCATAAAGAGTTTGAAGTTTCGGAGTAGTTTTCTTGCAATGTCCGCATTCCGGATCCCAAAAGTAAAGTACAGTATATTCAGCTTTCTCAGCTACCTCGTACAAATTATACCACTTGTTATCTGTAGAATCTTTTAAGATCAAATTTGGAGGTCGTACTCCCATGACCAAGTTCATTTCAATTTGTATTTTCTCACAAAGATCCTTGAATTTATCCTCTGCAACCCAAAACGCTGGGGATTTACCTTCTGAATTCTTTGAACAATAATAACGATTTCTCATGTAGGTATAAACCTTATCCATACCCATGATTTGACTCTTTCCATAGGTAGAAGTTATCCAACCAACAACGTATTCAAAAATCTTTGATTTTGGATTCAACTTATCGCAAAAATCAAATGAATAATAAATAACAGTATCCCAATGCTGAAGCATCATTTTAGTAAAATAATACTCCATTTTGTTATGAAAAACTGGATTATTCACCAAACGGTCATCATTTAAATCTACGTTATCCCAATAATGAGCTCTGTAATATTTGAATCTAAAATCTGGATCGACAGGTTCCCCTTTCTCATTTTTGGGTGACTCAGGAACATCCACTTCACGAGACATTTTAACAATTTTAGCCACCAACTTATCAGGATTATTTTTAATCAAATCCAATTGATAGGTCTCAACCTCCTGATTTAATTTATTGATCTGTTCAGTCAATACCTTATAATTTGGATCTGTATCTTTGAGTTTAGATTTCTGTTCGCTAAATTTACCTACTTGCGTTTTTTTATCAGTAATGAACTTAACATAAGGTAGGAAAATTGAGTTTTCAACTGATTTTTTAACTTTTAAATTTGGTGTGTAATCAGGTGCGGAGGTCTCAAGATGAATTTCCTCGCTGTTGTAAATAAATTCAAAAAACTTCTGATCCGGTAGATACAATCCCATGATACCCGGCTGTTGTTTTTTACCATCAAATTCTACATATCCATTTTTTAAGTCGGCAGTATCAGCATAAAACAATTTTTGTCCATAATATTTAATTAGGAAAACAGTAGAATCTTTAACTCCAGTTACTTTAAATTTCATTTTCTGAGAAATACCCATAAAAGAAAAGACTGAAAGAAATAGAATGACTAAGAATGAAGATTTCATAATATAAGAATTTGTTGATTTGACGTGGAATTTTATTGATTGAAAACAATTTAACAAAACATTAACTAAAAAACTCGTTCATTATTTTCCGTCTGGCAACGAGATAACTAATGAATACAAAAATACAAAATGAAATAAAAACAGAAACCATACTTATAGGTGAAATAGAATGGCCAATTGTAATCCCACCTTTTTCAAGTAAATTATCGATTAATATTTTTTCTAAAAGAAACATAGCCAATGCTAAAACAGAAACAATACCAAAGGTAAATCCTAAATATTTAGTAAATAATAAGATGATTTTTCGTGGATTATAACCTAAACGCAATAAGGTTCTAATTTGATATTGATTTGTAGCAATGAGCAATTGCATATACTGAATCAGAACCAAACTTGACACTAATACTGTAACAAAAGAAATCAATAATAGAACAACAAATAAAGTACTCACAATACTTTTTAATTTTCCAATTACTACCTGCGATTTTCTTGATTCTAAACCCCTTTCTTCTAAAAACTTCTCCATTTTACCAAATTCTCCTTCTTTGGATGAAATCATTACGTTCGTTATTTTAGTCTCTTTGACAGTTGCATATTTTTGATTTGCGTATTTCATAAAAGTTTCAGGCACTAGTAGAGATGGGATTTCATTCGTGAAACCAACAATTTTAGCTGTAACGAAGTCCTTTTTTATTTCATTGGAAATGCGCAATTTGAACTTAATATCCTTAGCTAAATCCTCTGAAACCTGTGGAATACCACTCGCACTCATAAAGGTATTTAACATTACCAAAAAATCTCGAGGCATAACAATAGGTACAATCGTATCTCCTTCATTCCAATTCCATTTATCGGCAGGAACATCCAAAAACTTTGAATTAACTGTCTGTAAAAAGACATCTGAGCTAAATTTAGGAACAAACTTATCGTCAGTTAAAAGTAACACATTGAAGTTATTACAAATAACAGCTTGAGCGTCAGCAACAAAAGGCTCGTTTTTGAACCTTTCAATTTCGTTTACACTAAAATCTGTTTTAGTAAGATTAAAGGATGAAGAATTACTTACTTTTTTCTGAACAATCATTGTATTTGGCCCTAAAATTTCTTCTCCTTTACCAAATTCATTAACACGTATTAAATAATGAATCGAAGAAATAAGAAACAACATCCCTATTATGGAACCTAAAACTGCAATAGTCAGTTGAGTTTTATCTTGATTTTGGAAAAGAACTTTTTTCAACATGACTATAGATTTAAGTATTTGTCAAACTGAAGATTCTCAACTGGATCGAGAGAAGTTAGAATAAAACCTGCATTTATTGCCTTACATCGCGTTTGAATCAAATCAAAACATGCTTTCGAATTATATTCATCTAAATGAGAAAATGGTTCATCTAAAATTATCCACTCGAAAGGCTGGCAAAGTGCTCTAATAATCGCAATGCGTTGTTTCTGACCCATTGACATAGTAGAAACAATCTGATCTTTTTTATCAAACAAATCAACTTGGGTGATTAAATTCTCTAATTCGGTTCGTGAGAAAGTTTGAGTTAAATCATTCTTTAATTCAATATTTTCTATCGCTGTCAAATTGGAGAATAATTGTAAATCTTGGTGAACTACTGAAATTTTATGCTCTCTGATTTCAACCCAATCTTCTACTGAAAATGTTTTGATATTTCTATCATCAAAAAAGATATCTCCTGCATAATCTCTTCTTATTCCGAGTAGTAAATTTGAAAATGTTGTTTTACCCTTGCCACTTGAAGCGTTTAAAATTACTTTTTTAATGTCAGTATTATTAATGGAAAATTTTGTCCTCCAAATACTTTGACTTTGGTGTTTTATTGAAGATAATGGTTCAGGAACCACTTCAGAGAATTGAATTTTCATGAAAAATAATTTTCTTGAGTTTTTCAATAATCATTCCAAAGCTAACGAATCAAATTAATGTGACCAACTAATGTATTTTTCTTAGTTTGACCTATTTTTGAGTACGTAATTTGGTATGTGTACATTCCATGCTGAACTTGATTCCCTCTAAATGTCCCATCCCATCCTTGCAAATAATCATTAGTAGAGAAAAATAATTCACCCCATCTATTGTAAATATTCAATTCATATGAATTTTCATCAATACCAGATGTAATAACCGGTATCCAAATATCATTTAAATCATCATCATCTGGAGTAAATGAATTAGGAATATAGATAGTGACCTCATTACTCAATGTAATAATTTGAAACGTTGAATCAATACACCCATGTTCAGAAATGGCAGTTAACGTAACATAGTACTGGCTCTCAAGCATACCTAAATAAGTATGTGGCTCTGGATTATATACCGAAGTATCGCTCGTATTATCCCCGTAATTCCAAATATAATCAACTGCTCCAGTTGAATTATTATTTAATGTAACTGTTGGCTCACTCACATCAATGATATTTGAAGAAACCGTAAAATCAGCATTTGGACTTGCAAAAACAGTAATAAAATCATTTAAAGTTAACGTATTTGAACATCCATTTGGTGAATCAGTTGTTAATGAAACATCATAGTTTCCTGGGTTTTGGAAGGTGTAATTCAATTCATCACACTCATTAAAGGTTGCTCCATTTCCTACATTCCATAAGCAATTTGTTGTGTTAGGCGTGGTATTCGTCAATGTAACTGTCAAAGGCGCGCAACCTTCCGTATAATCAACATCAAAATTTATTGTAGGAATTGGTTCAACATTAACAGTAGCATTTGCTTGAGGACTTGGACAACCGTTTAAGAAATAGATTACAGAATATACCGTTGTTTCTTGAGGATTCACATTTATAGATGATGAGGTTTCTGTAGTTGACCATA
>JBIKQS010000157.1:0-5776 GCA_044349575.1 Crocinitomicaceae bacterium | reverse complement strand
TAAAGATTTTGCTTTTGTTTACCCCTTGAATTCATTGCTCGACACCTACACGTCAGCTCCGTGGGATCATTACAAGGAAAGCACGGATTCAAAAATGACTGATTCTCTTCTTATTAAATTACACAATGGCAGTCCAACGGCTGAAAATTACCAAAATGGACAAATTACCGTGAGTTATGGCGGTACCACTGAAGGAAACTTTGTATTACAAGGATTTAACTTAGCGGAATCTAATATCAACTACAATCCGCGAACAACACATACCTCATTCAGTGATTGTTCAAATGGATATGAGTTTGATAAAACAAAACCTGGCATTGAACAAAGTTTTGAGGTAAGAGCCACGGCTTCAGCTCAATTTCCTAACTTCACGTTAAATGATTCCACCGTTTTTTATCAGGAATTTTACAATTATTACAGCTATGACGATGGAAGCGCCGAGGCAGCTTTTGGTCCAACTGGAACGCAAGCACGACTGGCCATTGAGTATAATAGTTATCAAGCCGATTCATTGATTGGCATAAACATTCACTTTGTTCCTTCTGTAAATGATGTTTCCTCCAATATTTTTCTTTTAACCGTTTGGGGAGATAATAATGGAGTGCCGGGCCCAGTTATCTATGAAGATAACGTATTTTTTCCTCGGAATCCTCAGTATGGAAATGATGAAAATGTATTCATGACTTATTACTTTGAGGACACAATGAAGGTATCCGTAGGAACAAAATTTCATATTGGGTGGCGACAACTGGATGCTGTACGATTAAATGCAGGTTTGGATAGAAACATCGACAATTCCTCAAAAATTAGGTATAGTGTTGATGGTGGTTTCACTTGGCTTACATCACCATTTCCAGGATCAGCTATGATTCGTCCTGTTTTTTCAACCGCTTTAGATACGACATTGGCTGTAATTAATAGTGAGAAAGAAAAGGAAATAATACTTTATCCAAATCCTACAACAGATGTAGTATATTTCAAAGAAAATGAAGATTTTGTGCATCATGATTTTGTACTTTATAATTCAGTAGGTCAATTTATTGAGTCCAAAAATTCTTCAGAAGTTCAACTAGGTCATTTGGAACGAGGAATATATTTCATTCAATTTCCTAACGTTTCATCAAAAATCTTCAAAATTGTCAAGCAATGACAGAAGACCATCTTTTGAATGAATCAGAGGAAGGCGAGGATTTATACGAACATTATAAGTTTGTTGTAGACAAAGGGCAAGAAATAGTCCGAATAGACAAGTATTTATTGGATAGAATGCCAAATACTTCTCGCAACAAAATTCAAATTGCCGCTCGAAATGGAAATGTTGTTGTAAACGGACAGAAGGTAAAACAGAATTACAAAGTAAAACCCAAAGATGAGGTAGCACTTGTATTGCCTTATCCAATGCGTGAAATAGAGCTCATTCCTCAGAACATCCCGTTAGACATAGTATATGAAGATGACGATGTAGTGGTTATTAATAAGCCCTCAAACATGGTAGTTCATCCCGGTTATGGGAATTATTCAGGAACGCTTGTAAATGCCTTGATTTATCATTTTAATCAATTGGGGCATAGAAATTCAGGTGAACTTCGTCCTGGATTAGTTCATAGAATTGATAAACATACAACCGGGATTTTGGTAGTTGCCAAAAATGATGAGTCTTTATCGTATTTAGCTCAACAATTTTATGAACGAACAACGGAAAGAAAGTATGTTGCATTGGTATGGGGAGATTTAGACTCAGATGGTACAGTCACTGGTAATTTAGGTCGGTCACCCAAGAACAGAAAGGTTATGACTGTTTTTCCCGATGGTAGCGAAGGAAAACATGCAGTAACTCATTACAAGGTATTGAAACGCTTTGGCTATGTGACGTTAGTTGAATGTAAATTGGAAACCGGAAGAACACATCAGATACGGGTACACATGAAATATATTGGACATCCTTTATTTCATGATTTGGAGTATGGCGGAGATCAAATTCTAAAGGGAACTACCGGAACGTCTTACGTAAAATTTATTCAAAATTGTTTTTCTATGATTGATGGGCAGGCACTACACGCCAAAAGTTTGGGATTTATGCACCCAAAATCTAAAGAGTGGATACATTGCGAAGTGGAATTGCCAACCGGATTTATTACCATTTTGCAAAAATGGGAATCCTACATTGGAGAGAAATAAAAGTTTGAATATTCATTTTTTTTTCTATTTTTGTGTGACTTAAATTTAAAATTATTCAGTAATCAAGTCTATATGAGAAATTTGAATTCATTTTGCTTAGTTGTTTTATTGTTGATTTTTTCAAATCAGGCGCTATCTCAGAAAAAATATGTCACCGATGCCAACAAAGCGTATTATGCTCAAAAATATTTTGAAGCAGCAGGAAAATGTACCGCTGCCTTTACCAAGCTTGGTACCAAAGGAAGTATAAAAGATAAGGCAGATATGGCCTTTAAAGCAGCAGAATGCTTCAGACTTACTGAAAAAATTGGGGATGCTCAATCTTGGTATGAGAAAGCAATTGAGTTGAAGTATTTTGAAGAAAATCCAGCTGTTTATTTTTACAATGGCGAAATGCTTCGCATGCAAGCTGAGAATGATAAAGCAATTAAAAATTACAAGCTTTATCAAAAATTGAATCCTTCGGATAAACGAGCACAGGTTTCCTTAGAAATTTGTGAGCAAAATGAAAAATTTAAGCTTTCAAAAACGAAACATGTTGTTACTCATGAACAAGGTTTGAGTAAGAAAGAAATGGACATGGCTCCCATGTTTGCTGATGCGGCTCAATCGTTAATCGTATTTGGGTCTTCAAGAAAAGGAAGCGTAGGTGAGAAATCTGATCCAATTACAGGAGAACCATATATGGACTTATGGATGTCAGCAAAAGATAAAAAAGGAAATTGGCAAGAGCCTGTTTTATTGGATAAAGGGCTTAAAGTAAATACTGGAGATAACGAAGGTACTGTTTGTTTTGATGCTCAATTTAAAACTGCATTCATTACCAGATGTCCAAGCGTTCGTAAACAAAATTTAGGTTGTCAAATTATGATTGCCGAAATGTCTGGTTTGAAATACGACAAAGGTGGGGGCAAGTGGAAAGATTTAGATACTTTTCCAATTAAACAACAATTTAGACTAAATGATTCTGTTTCTTTAGGTCATCCATGTGTGACTAAAGACGAGAAAATGTTGATTTTTGCCTCAGATGCTTCTGATATTAATGGAATTAAATCTTTCGGCGGACGAGATTTGTGGTCGGTTAATTTTGTTTTTAACAAAAAGAAAAAAATGTATGAGTTGAGTGACGTTAAAAACTTAGGTCCAAAAATTAATACAGCAGCCAACGAATTGTTTCCAACGATTGGTTCTAATGGAGATCTTTTCTTCGCATCTGATGGCCACCCAGGATTTGGCGGGTTAGATATTTTTGTAGTTGCAAAAGACAGTTTAAATCCAACAGCTAATTCTTGGCCGGGGGAACCTGAAAATTTAGGTTCACCTATCAATTCGCAAAGTAATGATTATGCGATTTATGATAACAATAGAACTTCAGGTTATTTTACGTCTGAGCGTAAAAGTCCTAATGGTGAATACACACCAGATATTTACAGTTACAATTTACCAGAGGTGAAAGTATTATTTGATTTGAATGTTATTGTTTATGATAGAAAATCAAAAGCAAGATTACAAGATGCAACTGTATACTTAACAGAAGTAGACGGGGAATTTAGCGATGAAAAATTAACGAATTCTAAAGGTAAAACTAACTGGGAAAAAGATGGAAGTGATAAAAGAATTATCATTGGTAACAAAACCTACAAAATTACTGCAACTAAAGAAGGTTATGTAAATGACATACGTGGAACAGTGATAACTACCGTTGGTTTAACTGCAAGTAAAAGTTTCACTGTTGAGATTTCTTTATTACCAATGAGAGACATTGTTTTAAACGAGGTATTGTACGTGATTAACCAATGGACTTTTGTTAATGATGAGAAAATATGTAATTCAGCCGATTCATTAAAAGCGGTAAAAGAAGAATTAGATCAATTTCCAAATGTGGTAATTAAAATTTTCTCTCACACAGATAGTAGAAATACAGATGAGAAAAACCAAACTTTATCTGAAAACAGAGCTCGTGCATATTATTCAGCTTTGGTTGACTTAGGCATAGACCCAAGAAGAATTATACCAGAAGGAAGGGGTGAAAAAGAACCAAGAAAATGGATTGATGAGACTGGAAAAGAAGTTCTACTAACTGAAGAATATATTAATACATTTGCTAAAACTGATAATAAGAAATACGAAAAATTGCATCAGTTAAACAGACGTACAACAGCTGAAGTTGTTCGCCAAGACTTTGATCCAACGAAGGAGACAATGACCATTGAGGAAGCGAAGAAAAAATATAATTATAAAAGTTATTTGAAATATTAATCAGAGAATCCCGCAAAAACAGCGGGATTTTTTGTATATTCATAGTAAGCAATTAGTACTATGAAAGAAGATTTTCTTCAGTTTATCTGGAACCTCAAACGATTTGATCACACCAAACTTACCTTAACCGATGGTAGAGAATTAATCATTCAAAATCATGGAATATTGAATGCTCATGAAAATGGCCCTGATTTTCTCAATGCCCAGATAACTATTGATTCAATATCTTGGTATGGTCACATTGAAATTCATCTAAAATCTTCGCATTGGTTTAATCACAAGCATCACCAAGATCCTAGTTTTAACAATGTCATTCTTCATGTGGTATGGGAGCACGATAAAGAAGTTCAAAATTCATCAGAAATACTACCAGTTCTCGAACTTAAAAATAGAATTACGCCGTCCATTCTAGCGAATTTTAGCTCATTGAAAATTCAACACTCCATTTTTCCTTGCACTAAATTAATTAGAGGATTGGATCCTATTTATTTAAATCAAATGAAAACCTCTTCATTCATACTACGTATGGAGAGAAAACTGACACAATTTGGTAATATTCAACCATTAGAACTCGGTTATAGACTCTTAGCGAAGGCATTTGGGGGTAAATCAAATCAGTTTTCATTTGAATACATTGCTGAAAAACTCCCCTATTCATTAGTAAACCAAATGGATTTGCAGAAACGAAAGTTAGCGATTCATTCCTATCGGTTATTATTGACTAAAAATGAATCTGCTCATGGAATTGATGTTCCTTATTTCAAACGAAAAGGTATGCGTCCACAAAGCCGTCCTGAAATTCGGGTTCAACAATTTATCAATTGCATTAAAATTATAGATGAAATAACTAATTGGCAGATATTGAGTGCCCGAGAAACAATATTTCTATTTAGAAAATCAATTTCCAAATTAGACCCTTCACTTTCGTATTCAATGCAAAATCATGTTTTGGTCAATATGGTTATTCCCTATTATTTTTATTTGGGTAAATCAGATGAACAATATCGGCAAAAAGGAATTGAAATTTCAGAGATACTTCCACCTGAAAAAAACAATATTGTTGAGCAAATGAAAATGCTTGGATTTTCTGTTAATAATTCTTTTGATTCCCAAGCAGTATTGGAAATTTATAACGAATTTTGTAAAAAGAAAAAATGTTTGAATTGTGTTATTGGATGCAAAATAATTAATTCGTGATCAGTAAAACCATACAGAAAATTCTACTATATTTTGAATTTCAATCTTTTGGAGTTTGCAAATGGTGGGGTAGAAAACTAGGTATTGAAACATCACGCGTTCGAATTGCATTTATTTATACTTCGTTTTTTACGTTGGGCTC
>JBIKQS010000156.1:0-5802 GCA_044349575.1 Crocinitomicaceae bacterium | reverse complement strand
AAAGACAGAAAAGACCGAGAACTACAAGTTGATGATATCAGACATTATTTAAAAATAATCGTTGCTTTAACGGAAACGGATCGGTTGATGAAGGAGGTCGATAAAATTGAGATTGAGTAAGCATGTATTACATTCAAGAAATAAAGCATATTTTAGCCCAAGCAAGGCAAAAAACCTATCAGGCAATTAATAGTGCAATGGTAGAAGCCTATTGGAAAATTGGCGAAAAAATAGTGTTGGAAGAACAAAACGGAAAAAACCGTGCAGACTATGGTAAGGAAGTTATTAAAACGATTTCGAAGGAACTTACTCAAGAATATGGCAAAGGTTTTTCTGAAAGAAACATCAGAAAATACAGACAATTTTATATAACATTTCCGGACAAAAAGATTTGGCCGACACTGTCTGCCAAATTAAATTGGTCTCATTTTGAACTAATTATGCGGGTGACTGATGAAAAAGCCCGTTTTTATTATTTGCAAGAAGCAGCTGAAAACACCTGGTCTGTTCGAGCATTAGATAGAAATATTTCTACGATGTATTATCAACGGCTCTTATCTTCTCAAGCAAAAGAAGAAGTAGAAAGTGAAATGTTGCAAAAGACAAAAGAATTACAAACTACCAATCCGTTAGATTTTATAAAAAATCCAGCCATTTTAGAATTTCTAAATTTACCAACTGCATACAGCTATACCGAAGCCGAACTAGAAAAAGCATTAATTGATAATCTTCAACAATTTATTTTAGAATTAGGTAAAGGATTTGCTTTTGTAGCGAGACAAGAACACATAAAAACCGAAACGTCTGATTTTTATATCGATTTGGTTTTTTACAATTACTTTCTGAAATGCTTTGTAATCGTAGAACTAAAAACTCACGCCATAACTCACCAGGACATTGGGCAATTGGATATGTATGTGCGTATGTATGATGACCTGAAAAAACCGAAAGAAGATAATCCTACCATTGGTATTTTGCTTTGTACAGAAACCGATAAAACTGTGGCTAAATACTCGGTATTAGCTGATAATAAACATCTCTATGCAACTAAGTATATTGATTATTTACCTACAGAACAAGAATTGATTGAACAAATTGAACAACAAAAATTACTGTTGAAACTAAAAACCAATAGCTGAAAATTTATAAAATACGGCAAATTGGAATTTGAAGATAATCTGCATTATTTAAAAATAATTGTAGCTTCAACGGAAACGAATCGGTTGATGAAGGAGATTGAATCGGTTTGTAAGGAGTGGTAATGAAAATGAGTATTATTGAATAAAATAATTAATATAAAATATGGAAAATGAATTATTAATTAGTAAAAATAGAAGTATTAAAGCTCTTATATCATTCTTCATTATTTTTCCTATTTCAATAATGCTAATTTATAACTTTTGGAATGTTATTTCATTTCCAACAAAGAAAATTTATGTTTTTACTTTTTTATTTCATTGGGTTCAGTTTATGGTAATAATCACCTTATTTTATGATAGATTTTCTGTTTTAAAACAATATAAAAACATATTTAAAGCATTTTTTGGGAGTATCCTGATAATTGTTGGGACAGGATGGATACCTGTTCAATACTTTTATCACCATTTAATCAAATATGATCATTACTATGATAAGGAAGTTCAATTTTTTGGATTAATTTATTTTATTTTTCTATTAGCTCCGGTAATTACTTTTTTCATGGATGATTTTATAATAGGTAAAGATATAATTGACAAGGATAAATATTATTTGCGTAAAGGAGTTTTAGTTAAACTTCTAAAACATGGAAGCATTAGTGAATCAGAATATAATTACAAAATGATTGAACTAAATCAATCGCTAATTAAAAGCGAGATCGTAATTTCTGAAGAATTTAAAAATTTACAAAAACAACTGAAAAAAGGTAATATAACCACATTGGAACTTGATAAATATGTTTTAGAGGAGTTAAAAAAAAGAAATAGTGATGAATCGTAATGAAATAATAAATCTAGCTGAATTGCCTTTCAACAAAAAAGAAATTATCGAAACTTGCAAAAATTATAAGTTCTGATAATTTAGCTGCCAACCCACTTTGTTTTAACAATTGTTTTAACATAAAAAGCAAAAACCCTTGTAAATCAGATGTTTACAAGGGTTTTTCAGTGGTACCTCCAGGAATCGAACCAGGGACACAAGGATTTTCAGTCCTTTGCTCTACCAACTGAGCTAAGGTACCAGCCTAATTGGAGTGCAAATATAGCAATTTGACCGATAAGTGCAAAATTGTTGTTCAAATTATTTCTTGATAAACAAAATTTAGTAACCCTTTATTGCAAAAAAGGATTTCATAAAGAAGCATTTTACATTGATTACAAACAAGTTACACAACCCCTTAAGACGTAAACTATCTTATCAATGAAACTCTGCCATTTTCTAAATACTTTTGTTTTCGGTGTTTAAAAATTAATTTCCAGCTGTAAACACCTGCCATTGATTCTTCCTTCGCGTAGGTTCCATCCCACCCTTGCGATAAATCCTTACTGAAATAAATTATTTCACCCCATCTATTAAATATTGTCAATTCAAACTCACTAACATTTTCAGGACTGGCAAAGGAAACCATAAAAAGTTGGTTGTGCTCATCACCATTGGGCGAAAAAGTATTTGGAACGTAATACACCTCATCTGGCACAACAATAAAATCAGATGGAACAACTGTATCAGGAGTATCCGTTTGATTGCATGGTTCCAAAACAATAACATTCATAGTATAAACATTATTTTCATTACTACAAGATGAAACCAGTTGAACTTGATAAACACCCGGTTGAGGAAAGGTATAACTTATGTTATCCTCACCCGCGAAAGTTTGTCCGTCAATAACCCAGTGCTGAAAACACTTCAACCCAATCGAAGTAGTATTTGTAAATTGAAAAGCTTGATTGGCGCATAAACTTGTTGCACTCGCTGTAAATTCGGGAACCGAAATACATTCCTGACAAACATAATCATCATTGTAATTTTTATCAGCAACTTGCACAGTGAAATTCTCTGAAATAACCGATAAATTCGATACTACACCAGCATTAATTGTTACTAAATCAACGATGGAGGTAGTTGGATAAATTTGTGCAGTTTGACAACCAATTTTACCTTCTGAATCTGTTCGAATAAAAAGCGGATCAAAACTATAATCTGCGTTACCAAAAAAAGGTGATGATGTGTAAGCAGAAATTAAAAAGCCCTGTTCAGCAGTTAAACGCAAACTTATTCCCTTGTCGTCTCCTTCTGCACCATAAATTCTAGCCCAATTGATAGCCCCAGTTAAATCCAGATTAACCAATAAAATATTTCTCGACTGTATTGGAACATCTATATGATTGGCAGGATCAACCGCAGCCGAATACGATGAAGTATGACCAAGTACTGCATAACCAGTTGGCGTTTTTACAAGATCTCTTGATTGATCAAGTTGTGTTCCACCAATTCTTCGTGACCAATTCACGTTTCCATTCGTCAAATCAAGACTTGTCACCAAAATATCCTCATCCCAAACCACAGGATCCATAATTGGAGAAGTAACTACCAAGGCATTATTAACCTCATCTACCAGTCCTTTGTTAGAATATGAGGTATGATCTCCTTCAAACCAACCCTGACCATACGATTTACTCCAGAGTATATTTCCATTTGGATCTAATCTAGCCGCGTAAAAATCACTCGTTTCAGAAGCTACGCTTGTAATTACAAAATCTTCATTCGAAAGATGTTTGATATACATCCCATAACTACCTATGTTGTTTATGACTTTTGACCAAAGTAAATTACCGTTTGGATCTACTTTTAATATGTTGGTTCCCCCACCCGAACTAATCGCCGTTGCCAAAATAGTTCCATCTACCGACTCTGAGGAAAATGTGAGCATCCAAAAGGGAAATGTTTTATTCCAAATAATATCTCCATTGCTATTGATTCTCATCAAAAAACCTTTGCCGCCATATTCTGCCAGACCGGCAATTAAAAAATCTCCGTTGGCCAATTCTTCAATATTTTTGGCTCCTTCTTGCATTTCAGTACCATACAACTTCAACCACACCAAATTGCCACATTGATCTATTCGATAAACATACGTATCACAATCACCAAAACTCCCATTTGACTCGTGTTGGCCCGTTGCAATAAATCCACCATCACTTGTTTCTATCATACTCAAACCTCCCTGCATGCCAGGTAAATTGTATTTTCGGTAAAACGTATTTTCTTGCGTAAGTCCTAAACTTGTAAAAATTAGGAAACTTAAAAGAGAGATTAACTTATTCATTTCCATCAATTTTAACGTGAAACATAGATGGATTATATCCTACTTTTTGAACGATTTCAAGTAATTTACTTCGGTCTATTACCGCTGTTTCATTCATTTCAAAATACCAAACATGTGTAGGACTTTTAGTCAAATTAACTACCCCAATAGCTTCCAATTGTTTGGTGAGTCTTGGTCCCATGAACGGACACATGAGTGCATTTCCTTCTGCTGAGACTTCGTATTTCTTTGTTTGACTGAAAACAAGTGTTGTTATAAACAAACACAAGATTGTAAAAATTGCTTTTTTCATAAAGTTTAGTTTTGAGTTATAGTTGAGTAACGCAAGTAAAAAAAACCAGTTGCTCACGAATGAGAATTTGTGTGTTTTAAATGAATATTTGTGAGCTAAATATGAATATTCACTTTACCCATCATCAGAATTTAATGCTTAATCTATTATTTGAATAACCGATTATGAGTTCGGAACAGAATTTAAACCAAAGATTTTAACGATCCGTATACTATATTTCTGAAGCTTTCCTAAGTTTGTAAAAAAATACCATGAAAAAACACCTTGTACACTTTTCACTTCTACTTTTGTCTGTAACATTCATTTCCTCTTGTGGTGGAGATAAATCGGATGCAACAGTGTCTGAAACTAGCACTGTGAATGGAGATTCTGCTACAGAAACTGAAACGCCAAAAATTAATGACTCATCGGAAAATGAGAAATCAACTTCTGAAAAATTAAAAGAAAAAGCTACCGAAACAAAAGATAAGGTTGTAGAAAAAGTAAACGAGGGAAAGGAAGCATCAAGACCCTTATTAAATAGAATGAAAGGAAAGCTTAAAGAAAAAATGGAGAGTAAGCAATCCAATTAATTTCTCAAAAAACCAAAACACGTATTTATTGTTATTCTCAAAGGAAAACTACAAAAAAGCCTATTCTTATGACAGTTCAACAATTTCAAGAAGATATTTTACAAGGAATCCCACTTCAAATTCCGGTCAAAAAAGAATACGATTTGGAAGTTAACCATGCACCAAAACGAAAGGATATTTTATCGAGAGACGAAAAGAAGTTAGCGCTTAAAAATGCCTTGCGTTATTTCCCTGAAGACCAACATGTTGAATTAGCACAAGATTTCTTGGATGAATTACAGAAATACGGCAGGATCTACATGTATCGATACCGTCCCGAGTACAAAATGTATGCACGACCTATAGATGAATATCCGGGAAAATCGGAGCAAGCAAAGGCAATAATGCTGATGATTCAGAATAATTTGGATTACGCGGTAGCTCAGCATCCCCACGAATTAATTACCTACGGTGGAAATGGAGCTGTTTTCCAGAATTGGATTCAATACCGCCTTACGATGAAGTATTTAGCGGAGATGACTGATGAGCAAACCTTAGTCATGTATTCTGGACATCCAATGGGGCTTTTTCCTTCTCATAAAAACGCTCCTCGAGTTGTGGCAACCAATGGAATGATGATTCCAAATTACTCCAAA
>JBIKQS010000155.1:0-5813 GCA_044349575.1 Crocinitomicaceae bacterium | reverse complement strand
ATTCGATGAATGTGAATAGGTATGTCTCCAATCTTGTGGTACATTCTCCATTGACCAAAATTACAAAAGTTACTGTTAATGGAAAAAATATCAATGTCAAAACTGATGGTTTAACTTATTCAATATCAGGTATTAGCCTTAAGAGAAATAAGGCTAGAATCAAAGTTTGGATTAAATAACCAAAAGAGTTTGTGTCATTTTGACATTTATAAACTTTTTATATATATTTGTTGTTTGTAACTAAACTCACGCTATGAAAATTCAGTTGGATAAGTTTTTCGTGTTACTGTTCATTTCGCTGACCAGTTTATTTTATTCTCAAAAAGCTAGTGTTAAAGGAAAGATTACGGATCAAAAATCTGAATCTGTTTACAATGCGCTTGTTTCTGTTTCCCAAACTAATGTAAAGGCCAAATCCGATCCAGATGGTAATTATGAATTAGTTGGAATTCCAGTTGGAGTTTCCAAAACAACGATTGAAATTATCGTTAAAGCCACGGGTTACAATGACTTGACTTTCACAGTCGAACTTGAACCAAATCAAGTTTTGGAAAAAAACATTGAGTTAACAGATGGAGTAAAATCTTTTGAAGAGGCAGTTGTAATTGGATATGGTACCACGCGAACAAAAGATTTAACAGGTTCGGCAACAGTAATCAACGAGAAAAATTTTGCCCAAGGATCCATGTCAACACCCGAGCAACTAATTATGGGTAAAGTTTCAGGATTGAAAATTAATACCAATGACGGAGCACCAGGTTCTGGAAGCACGCTAAGACTTCGAGGCGGTACATCAATTAATGCAAGTAATGATCCGTTGATTGTAGTGGACGGTGTTCCATTAGACAACGGGGGAATTGCCGGTGCTGCCAATCCATTATCATTAATAAACCCAAATGACATAGCATCATTCGTTGTCCTAAAAGATGCTTCTGCTACAGCGATATATGGTTCTCGTGCAGCAAATGGTGTGATTTTAATAACGACAAAAAAAGGGAGTTCAGGAGATAGTCCGTTGAAAGTTATTTTTGATACTAAGCACTCACTTTCTACAGTGGCAAAATATGCTGATGTATTGAGTGGAGATAGTATGAGAAGTTTAATTAATAGAGTTGGTACGCCTACGCAACAGAATTTGTTAGGTGATGCAAATACTGATTGGCAACGCGTTGTTTTCAGACCTGCTTATGTAACAGATAACAACGTTTCTTTAACAGGTGGAATTAAAAACTTCCCGTATCGCTTGTCTTTTGGAAATCGTGTTGAAAACGGGGTGCTTTTGCGTGATCAATTTATGAGAAATTCAGTTACTCTAAACATGACTCCTTCATTTTTAAACAAAAACTTACAGCTTGAGGTAAATAATAAATTGGTTAACACCCGTTCGAATTTTGCCAATAGAGGTGCTTTGGGTGCTGCTTATTTTGATCCAACTCAACCTGTTTATTCTGATACTACCCTGTATGGTGGTTATAATGAGTGGTTAGGAACTAATGGAAAGCCGAATACATTGGCAGCAAAAAATCCACTTGGACTTCTCATGCAACGTGAGGATCAAAGTAATGTTTGGAGGTATATTGGAAATGCAAAAGTTTCGTACAACATTCCAAAAGTCCGAGGACTTAAAGCAGTTATTAATGGTGGAATTGATTTATCGGAAGGAACGGGTTATGCTGTTACTCCTGCTGAATCCGCTTCTGGTTTCTACACAGAAGGTTCTTACAATGCTTATAGAAATAAAAAAGCAAATAAATTAGTTGAGGCTTATTTCAACTATAATAATAGCAAAGGTACAAACGATCAGTTTTTGGTTATGGATTTAACAGCTGGTTATTCTTATCAAGACTGGTATTCTGCCAGTCCAAATTGGGCAACGTATAATGAAGCTCAGGATTCAATAACTAGACAAGCAGCAGCATTTCCTTTCTACACTAAAAATGCCATGTTATCCTATTATTCACGTGGAATATTTACGATCAAAGATCGATATATTATTAATGCTTCAGTACGCTACGACGGATCTTCGAGATTTAGTCCCGAGGCTCGATGGGGATTATTTCCATCCGTTTCTGCGGCTTGGGTTGTTTCAGATGAAGAATTCTTCAAAAATAACGTTAAGAGCGTGAATATGCTTAAATTACGAGCTGGATATGGTGTTACAGGTCAACAAGATGGAATTGGTGATTATGCATATATTTCAAATTATTTCGTTGGTGACTCAACCGCGCAGTACATTTTTGGGTTAGATACATTTTTAGTTTTTCGTCCGTCTGGGTTTGATGCGAACTTAAAATGGGAACAGACGAGATCTATTAACCTAGGATTAGATTTTGGAATTCTGAAAGATCGTTTCTCAGGATCTGTAGATTTATATCAGAAAATAACTACAAACTTATTGGCGGTTGTACCTGTTGCTGCAGGGACAAATTTTACGAATGAAATATTAACTAATGTTGGTAGTTTGAGCAATACGGGGGTTGAATTTTCATTCAATGCCGGCGTATTTGCGAATAAGAACTCTCGATTTGATATCATGGGAAATGCTTCCAGAAATATAAACAGAGTTATTAAACTTTCTCAACTTGAAGATGAAAGTTCAATTGGTGTTCAAGTTGGTGGAATTTCAGGAGGAATTGGAAATACGGTTCAGGTACATCGTGTGAATTATGCAACATTCTCTTACCTTGTTTACGAGCAAATTTACGATGCTAACGGTGCTCCAATTCAAGTGGGTCAGCAAGCTACTATTGATATAAATAATGATGGTCAAATTACAGAAACTGATAAATGGAAAGATATTCATGCCTATGCGGATCGAAACGGAGATGGTGTTATCAATATTAAAGATCGATACATCGCCAATCAAGCTGCTCCAGATTGGTTTTTGGGCTTGTCTTTAAATTATCAATACAAAAATTGGTCTTTTGGTTTATCCATGAGAAGCGAACTAGGCGGTTATATTTACAACAATATTCATTCTAATTCAGGAACATTCCAATCGGTTAACGGTACTCAAGGATTCCTTAATAACATAAGCTCCTTGTATTACGAGGATGAAATTCAAAAAATTGCAACAAATCAATTATTAAGTGATCGTTACCTTGAAAGAGCAGATTTCTTGAGATTGGATTACTTTAATGTGAGTTACAATTTTGGAAAACTGAAGGCATTTAATAACAAGGTTGGAATGAATGCAACATTTGTAGTTAATAATGTATTTGTTTTCACAAACTATTCAGGGTTAGATCCTGAAATTGGAGGGGGAATTGATAATAATATTTATCCTCGTCCACGTATGTATTCATTGAATTTATCGTTTGATTTTTAATTATTCGTACTTATGAAAAAGAGAATTATTTCAATTGGTTTCGTCGGGCTTAGCCTCGTACTAATTATTTCAGCTTGTAAAAAACAGCTGAATCAAGCGCCAATGTATGGATTAAATGCTGAAAAGGTTTACAGTGATCCTAATAACTATATTAATGTTTTGGCAAAGCTTTATTCGGGCTTGTCTATGACTGGTTTGTCAGGTCCTGCTGGAGCTGGTGATATTGCAGGAATGGATGAAGGGTTTTCTGCGTATGTTCGTGTATTGTGGAACCTACAAGAATTGCCAACAGACGAAGCAGTATGTGGCTGGTCTGATCCAGGAATACCAGGATTAAATAAGGGTGAATGGTCCGCAGACGATGGTTGGATAAAAGGAATGTATTACCGAATTTACTACCAAATTGCTTTGTGTAATGAGTTTATTTGGCAGTCACGTGATGAAAAATTAGATGAGCGTGGATTTTCTCAAGCAGATAAAGAAAAAATTAGAGTGTATAGAAATGAGGCAAGGTTTTTAAGGGCACTAAGTTATTACCATGCTTTGGATCTATTCGGTAATGTGCCTTTTGTTGATGAAAATGATCGTGTTGGAGCCTTTCAACCTGAACAAATAACACGACCTGCATTATTTACGTATGTTGAAAGTGAATTGCTAGAAATTGAAGATCAATTACAAAGCCCAGGAATAGTTCCTTACGGCAGAGCGTCTAAATCAGCTGCACAAACTTTACTTGCGAAAATGTACTTAAACGCTGAGGTGTATACAGGAACAGCACGCTATGCTGATTGCAGAACATTTTGCGAGAAGGTAGTGAATTCAGGTTCACATCAATTAGATGACGTATATCAAGATATATTCTTAGCGGATAATCATACTTCACCTGAAATTATTTTTCCAGTTGTTTATGATGGCGTAGTTGCACAAGCCTATGGAGGTACAATTTATTTGGTTAATGGAGCAATTGGAGGATCCATGATTCCAGCAAATTATGGGGTGAATGGTAACTGGGGTGGTTTACGCGTAACGCCACAATTTGTAGATAAATTTCAAGACTCAACTTTAGACTCAAGATACTTATTTTTCACAACTAATCAAATCAAAGATTTTACAGACCCAAGCCATTTATCTCAATTCAAATATGGATATGCTTTCCCTAAATTTAAAAACAAAACGAAAGCCGGATTGAATGGATCTAACAATGCAACCTCTCCTTTTGTGGATATTGATTTTCCAATGTTCAGACTAGCCGATGTCTATTTGATGTTGGCAGAATCGGCACTTAGAACAGGAGATCAGAGTACTGCAGTACAATATGTGAATTTGATTCGTACAAGAGCCTATTTTACCAGTGCTTTCAACGTTTCCTCACTTACACTTGATGACATTTTAGATGAACGAGCAAGAGAGTTGAGCTGGGAGGCTACGCGAAGAACAGATTTAATTCGATTCGATAAATTTATCGGCACTGATTATTTGTGGTCATTCAAAGGTGGCGAGGTAACTGGCGCGGCACTTGATGCATATAGAGAACTTTATCCTATCCCAAATGCGGACATAATTTTAAATCCTAACCTATCACAAAATACAGGTTATTAATTTATTCTGGCGTTGATTGATGAAAAGGAAGCGTGAAGAAATTCTGCTTCCTTTTTTTGTTTAGAATCCAAAATTATTGAAGCCTTCCTCAACAAGTTTGTTATAATTTTCGAGATTAAAGCAATAGTAATTTGAGGGTTTATGCGGAACTCCTTTTTGTTTATCATTTAATCTTTCAACAATTTGAAGTTTGGCCATTTTTCTTCTAAAATTTCTTTTGTCTATTTCCTTACCTTGAATGGCTTCGTAAAGTTTATGAAGTTGGGTCAACGTAAATTTTTCAGGCAATAAATTAAAACCAATTGGCCGCAAATCTAGATTTATTTTGAGCCTGCGTTTCGCAGCATTAAGAATGTCTAAATGATCAAATGCTAATTCCTTAATTTCATTCAAGGGTTTCCATACCACCGAACGCGCAAAATGCGAAGGTCTTGGGTGAAAGGAACGTAAATTTACCAAAGCAAAGTAAGCTACCGTTATTACACGTACATCTGGATTCGCTCGAACAGATTGTAGCCATTTTCTATCTGATTCTTTATTCAAACGATTGGGGTCTCCAAAAGCACCAAGTTGCTCCAGAAAAATATCAGTTAAACCTGTTAATTCTTTTAACACACGATCTGCTGCTTGATCTAAATTTTCATCGTCGTAGATTAAATCTCCAGGCAATGCATACTCTGGAGTCTTTGAATTGCTATATTCCCTTTCAATTAGCAGAACTTGTATCTTTTCAAAGTCAAAGCCTAAAATTACACAGTCTGCAGAAATTCCATTATTTAAATTTCTTCCGCTTTGTTCAATCATGCCCGAAATTAAAAAAAAAAATGAAATTTACATAGTGTAAATTTGACACATTGTTATTATTTCATTAATTTTACTTTTAAGA
>JBIKQS010000154.1:0-5842 GCA_044349575.1 Crocinitomicaceae bacterium | reverse complement strand
TATTTCTGGTATAAAAACAGACCTTCATAGTCATTTGATACCGGGAATTGATGATGGTTCTCAGACTATGGATCAGACAATTGCCATGTTGGCTAAATTTGAGAACCTAGGTTATAAAAAGGTGATTACCACCCCTCATATTATGTCGGATTCTTTTCCAAATACACCAGAAATCATTTTGAGCGGACTTGAAAAGGTTAGGGAGGAGATCGACTCTTTGGGAATGAAAATTCAACTTGAAGCAGCTGCCGAATATTATTTTGACGAGACCTTACTTCCAAAGATTAAAAAGAAAGAACTCTTAACTTTTGGAGATAATTATGTCTTGATAGAATTTGGTTTTCATTCACCCCCGCAATACGTAGATCAATTGTTTTTTGATTTACAATCGTCTGGGTATCGTGTGGTAATTGCCCACTTTGAGCGTTACATGTATTATTTAGGGAAGGTTGATCAAGCCATAGAATGGCGACAAAAAGGAATCAATATCCAATTGAATTTGAATTCATTAACTGGAAATTATGGTCCAGGAATAAAGAAACAAGCAGAAGCCCTCATAGACAATCAAGCGATCGATTTTGTAGGCACGGATTGTCACCGCATAGAGCATTTATCTTTGTTAGAGGAGACTTTGAAAACAAAATATTTTCATAAACTAGGTCAAATCCCTTTAAAGAACACCATTCTTTAATTTTAGCATTCAATTCAAGAAGTTAGTTCGAAAGAAAATATTTTAATTCGCCTTCTATTTTTCTGCGTATTATTTATATCTTTAGCAATACCATAAAATTATAGCATGCCTTCATATTTCCTAAAAAACAGAACTGATTTTCAATCCGCATACGATAAGTCAATTTCTAAACCGGAGGAGTTTTGGGCTGATGTTGCAGAAAATTTTTATTGGGAAAAACCGTGGAGAAATGTGCTAAAACAATCCATGATCGACGCACAGTTTTCTTGGTTTGAAGGTGGAAAAACTAATATCACACTTAATTGCCTTGATCGTCATCTTCCATCAAAAGGACATAAAACAGCGTTCGTTTTTGAACCTAATAATCCTGATGAGCCATCTGAAAATATAACATATAATGATTTACATGAACGTGTTTGTAGGTTAGCTAATGTACTTCGCAAAAAGGGCATTGTTAAAGGCGATCGTGTTTGTATTTATTTGCCAATGATTCCCGAACTTGTTGTAAGTGTTCTCGCGTGTGCCAGGATTGGCGCAATTCATTCAGTGGTATTTGCAGGTTTTTCGTCTGGTGCGCTTGCTTCGCGAATTAATGATTGTTCGACTAAATTAGTTATAACATCCGATGGTGCTTATCGTGGCAATAAAGTAATTGATTTAAAATCTATTGTTGATGAAGCACTGACTTCTTGTCCTACAGTTGAGAATGTACTGATTGTCCAACGTACTAATCAAAACATTCCTATAATTGAAAATAGAGATTTTCTTTTAAATGAAGAATTGCTATCGGTTGATAGTAGTTGTGATCCGGAAATTATGGACGCTGAGGATCCACTATTTATATTGTATACCTCAGGATCTACGGGTAAACCAAAAGGCATGATGCATACCACTGGTGGTTATATGGTGTATGTAGGTTATACATTTAAGAATGTTTTTCAATACGAAGAAGATGATGTGTATTGGTGCACAGCCGATGTGGGATGGATTACTGGACATTCATACATAGTATATGGCCCCTTGTTAAACGGAGCAACTTCAGTGCTTTTTGAAGGAGTGCCATCCTTTCCTGATTTTGGTAGATTTTGGGAAACTATTGATAAATACAAGGTAAATCAATTTTACACGGCTCCAACGGCAATTAGATCTTTAGCTAAAGAATCATTGTCTTGGGTTGATAAATATAGCTTGTCTTCGTTAAAGACCCTAGGTAGTGTCGGTGAGCCAATTAATGAAGAAGCTTGGACTTGGTATTACAAGAACATTGGAAAGAGTAATTGTCCAATTGTAGATACATGGTGGCAAACTGAAACAGGTGGAATATTAATTTCTCCACTACCGGGTATTACAGAATTAAAACCCACATTTGCTACTTTACCTTTGCCAGGAATTCAACCTGCATTGCTCGATGAAAACAAATTAGAAGTTATCGGCAATAATGTTTCTGGTAATCTTTGTATTAAGTTCCCATGGCCTTCAATTGCTCGAACCATTTGGGGAGATCATCAACGTTACAAAGAAACGTATTTTACAGCCTATCCGGGATATTATTTTACAGGAGATGGAGCATTGAGAGATGAGCAGGGAAACTATAGAATTACTGGTCGTGTTGATGATGTGATAATTGTTTCTGGACATAATTTGGGTACTGCTCCAATTGAAGATGCAATAAATGAACATCCCATAATTGCCGAATCGGCGGTAGTTGGTTTTCCTCACGATATTAAAGGAAATGCCTTATATGGTTTTGTATCATGTAAGGAGGGAATTGATAATTTGGATATAGATTTGTTGAGAAAAGAAATCAACCAACTTATATCTGATCAGATTGGCCCTATTGCTAAATTAGACAAGATACAATTTGTCTCGGGTTTGCCTAAAACAAGATCTGGAAAAATAATGCGGAGGATTTTACGAAAAATTGCTGAAGGTGATTTTTCAAATTTTGGAGATATCTCAACTCTGTTAAATCCTGAGGTAGTAGATGAAATAAAAATTAATTCATTATAAAACTGTAAATTTAGAACATTCTTAACTTAAATATATGAACACGAATCCTTGGTTTAAAAGTTATCCTGATTTTGTTAATCCAACAATAAATTTGGACAGATACGAGAATATCGTAACTATTTTTGATGAATCTGTTGCGAAATATGGAAATAAGGTCGCATATAAAAATATGGATGTAACACTTACTTTCAATGAGGTTAATGCCCATGTTGATGCCCTTGTATGGTTTTTTCAAAACAAAACTACGCTCAAAAAAGGAGATCGCATTGCACTTCAAATGCCTAATTTACTACAGTTTCCAATTACAATTTTTGCGTGTTTAAAAGCCGGACTTGTTATAGTGAATACGAATCCTCTATATACATCTGAGGAAATGCGACATCAGTACAAGGATTCTGGAGCAAAGGCAATAATTATTTTAGAGAATTTTGCTTCTAATTTGGAAAGTATTCTTGATGATACGCAAATTGAAACAGTCATTACAACGAGTATTGGCGATATGTTAGGGAGTTTAAAGGGTGCAATAACTAATTTTGTGGTACGCCGTGTAAAAAAAATGGTCCCCTCGTTTAAAATTAATAATGCAATTCACCTGAAAAAAATATTAAATGAGCACAAAACAAAGAAAGGTGTTTCTATTGAGATAAAATCAGGTGATTTAGCTTTTTTGCAATATACCGGAGGTACCACAGGTGTATCAAAAGGTGCTAGTTTAACACATGGGAATTTATGTGCTAATGTTCAACAAGTTGAAGAATGGATTCATACAGTTTTTAAAGATGGTGAGGACACAATAATTACTGCTCTTCCCATGTATCATATTTTTGCCCTAACGGCCAATTGTATTGTATTTTTTCGGTATGGGGCTGTGAACGTTCTCATTACAAACCCAAGGGATATGAAATCTTTTTGTAAAGACTTGAAAAAGAATCCTTTCTCGATTATCACAGGTGTAAATACCTTGTTTAATGGATTACTCAATCAGGAGGATTTCAGAAACCTAGATTTCACGAAATTGAAATTATCCCTTGGCGGTGGAATGGCAGTTCAAGATGCAGTAGCTGAACGTTGGGAGAAACTTACAAACAGTCCTCTTTTAGAGGCTTATGGATTATCTGAAACTAGTCCTGCAGCTACCATTAATCCTGTAAATGGTACGCATCGAAGAGGATCAATTGGTTTGCCTTTGCCCAATACTGAAATTAAACTTTTTGATGATGATGGAAATGAGGTTGCAGTAGGACAACCCGGTGAAATTGGTATCAAAGGACCTCAAGTTATGAAAGGTTATTGGAATAGACCGGATGAAACCGAAAAATGTATGTTAGGTGACTTTTTTCTCACGGGTGATATTGGAGTAATGGAAGAGGATGGCTTCTTTAAAATTGTTGATCGAAAAAAGGAAATGATTTTAGTATCAGGTTTCAATGTTTATCCGAATGAGGTTGAAAAAGCTATTACCGAAAACCCTAAAGTAATGGAGGTAGGGGTAAGAGGCGAAAAAAATCCTGACGGAACTGAATATGTTAAGGCGTTTGTTGTAAAAAAAGATCCTTCATTAACTGAAAATGAGGTAATTGAAGAATGTCGAAAGTTACTAACTGGTTATAAAGTGCCTCGCGAAGTCGTTTTTAGAGATGAATTGCCGAAATCAAATGTTGGAAAAATCTTACGTAGGTTGTTGATGTAAAACGTTCGAATCCAAAAGTTTTATTCGTTCTTACGTGTCTTTTGGTGATTATAACTCATCAGAAGCATAAACGTTAATTCCTCCAATAAATGTCTTCCAGGCAAAATTTTCATTATATACTTCGTTAGCATCTACTGGCTTTTCAAAGATTACAAAAGTTGCCTCCTTTCCTGCTTCAATACTTCCTAATCGCCCTTCATCAAAGGATGCGAAGGCAGCCCAGATTGTCATTCCTTTTAGACATTCTTCAAGGGAAAGAGCCTCTTTTTTATAAAATCCATTTGTAGGATAGTTATTCTTATCTTTTCTATGCACTGCAGCATGTATTGTAAGAAATGGGTTCGTTAACTCAACAGGGAAATCGGTGCCTAATGCGAGCATTCCATAACTAGTTAACAGAGATTTATAGGCATATGCACCCTTCATTCTTCTTTCTCCTAAACGTTCTTTTGCCCATCGCTGATCGCTTACCGCGTGGGTAGGTTGTACAGATGGAAAAACACCAAATTTACCAAACCAATTGATTTCATTCGGGTCAACAACTTGAGCGTGTTCAATCCGCCAGCGATGATCCTTATTCGTGGAGTATGCCGATTCGTATAATTTAAGTAAGATTGAATTTGTAGAATCTCCTATTGCATGCGTATTCATTTGATAACCTATTCTCTCGCACAAGTCAGCAATTCTTTTCATTTCTTCCGGCGACGTTGTTAATATTCCGAAATGTCCGTGGTGATCATCATATGGATTTTTAAGACAAGCTCCCCTTGAACCTAGGGCGCCATCACCAAATACTTTAAATGAACGAATTGATAAATTTTTAAACTGATATTTACCAGATTTTGAGGCGAAATCAATATTTTCCTTACTTGGCAACAACATGGCATATATATTCAATTTTAAAATGTCCTTTTCAATGAGTTTTTTGAAAAAAGAGATGTCTTTAAATTCAATTCCAGCTTCATGAACCCCGGTTATTCCATATTGAAATAATTCTTCTTGAATTTCTTCCAATGCTTCTATTTTTTCCTTTTCGGGAAATTCAGGTATTAATTCGTTTACGAGATTCATGGAATTATCTATTAATAAACCCGTAAGTTTATTCTCTTTCAAATCGATTAATCCACCGTCGACCTTCGTAGAACTTGTGATTCCTGCAAGTTTAATCATAGCTTCATTGACCAAAGCAGCATGACCATCAATTCGGTATAAGCAAATCGGTGTTGAAGGAAATGCTTTATTAAGAATTTCATTAGTCGGTAATTCCTTTGTTCCCCACAACGATTGATCCCAACCTCTTCCAACAATGATTTTTCGTTTCTTGATTGTTTGGTATTTTTCAATGCGAGAAATCATTTCGGCATAAGATTTACTACCTACCAAGTCTACACTCAGTTTTTGTTTTAGATAGGAAAGTATGTGCCCGTGAGCATCAGTAAATCCAGGAAAAA